>NZ_QWFC01000030.1:0-126743 GCF_003576265.1 Pseudomonas sp. 91RF | reverse complement strand
CGACCGGCTGATCCGCGTGCGCCACACCCGTGACGACGTACCGGAAAACTTCGCCCACGACCCGGCCGGCAACCTGCTGACGCAGGACCGCCCCGGCCCGGTCAGCATCAAAGGCAATCGCCTGCTGATGCAGGGCGACCGCCATTACGACTACGACGCCTTCGGCAACCTGATCCGTGAACGCCGTGGCCGCGCACAAACACTCGTCACAGAATACCGCTACGACAGCCAGCACCGCCTGATCGGCCTCATTCGTCCCGACGGCACCACCGCGACCTACCACTACGACGCCTTCGGCCGCCGCATCCGCAAAACCGTCGATGGCCAGACCACCGAGTTCTTCTGGCAAGGCGACCACCTGATCGCCGAAAGCAGCAAAGAACAACACCGCAGCTTCATCTACGAACCCGGCACCTTCCGCCCGCTGGCGATGCTCGACGGCCAAGGCCCGAAACGCGCCTGCCCGTTCTACTACCAGCTCGACCACCTCGGCACGCCGCAGGAACTGACCGACTACAGCGGCGAGATCGTCTGGTCAGCCAAATACAGCGCCTACGGCAAGGTCACCTCGCTGCAGCTCGCGACCGACGATTATCTCGACCAGCCGCTGCGCTTTCAGGGGCAGTACTTCGATGCGGAAAGCGGACTGCACTACAACCGGCATCGGTACTACGACCCGGACGTTGGACGGTACCTGACGCCGGATCCGGTGAAGCTGGCGGGTGGGTTGAATCAGTACCGGTATGTGCCGAATCCGACGGGGTGGGTGGATCCGTTGGGGTTGAGTTGTACTTGTCCGCCGCCGACCCCGCGCCGTCCGATGCGATACGAGGCCGGTCGAGTGGTCGTCGATGAGGGGGCGCCCCCTCTGCCAAAGATGACAGCGCAGGAGCGACGGGCGAGGATTGATGAGGTAGCAGAGGAGAACGCCAAGCGACGCGTAACTGAATATGAAGACCTTTATGGTATGCACACCGTCAAAAAACATAGTTCTGAAATTTCTGATCCGGCACTTAAACAGCGAGCCATCGATGGTACTGATCCTCACACTGGCGTCACCCCAACACCACCCAGAGGAAATCCAAGCTCACAGTTTCATAACTGGCGAATGCATTTGGGTGCATTAAATAAGGCGATGACTAGGGATGAAAATGGCTTAATCAGGCATACGGGTAAGGATCATAATGATACTCCGATAGTTAGGTTTGAGTTGCCTGGGGCAGGGCGGGGGTATCGACCGAATAGGACAGATCCGCAAAATCCTATTTTGAATGAAAATATGAACTGGTTTGAAGTTAAGTTTGATAGGACGAGCACGCAGGAGCCATTTACTGGTTTCCCGTCGGAGAAAAGATGATGTTGAAAGATCCGTATTTGAATGAGCGCTTTGAACCAAAGTTTACTTGGTTTATTGGCGTTTTTGATGTTTATGACCGAGAGGAGACTCGAGGCTTAGAGCTCAGTGCATATAACCCGAATACTCCTGAGGATAGAGAGATTCTCATCAGAAAGTATTGTCTGAATCTGCCATACCTTTCATATAGGCATAAGCTGGTTTTGGTTGAGGCCTTAAAAGTAGCGTTAGATGATTCAAGCTATGATTTTAGTAGCCTCTTTGATATTGACGAGCGCGAGGCGTCTAGTTGGCCTAGGGGGGAATGGTATTCGTTAGACAGTTCGCGTTGTTTTTTTCAAGAGGTCTACCGTTTGGCCGGAGATGTCTGGAGGGAGGACCTTGAACTCGCAGCGAGTGAGGATAGATCCACGTGGTGAGTGTGAATATTAAAATTAAAATAAACAATGGGTGTTATTGGCTTTGTTTGCTGAATTAGCGTCTAGGTAAGTAGTTAGTTACGTTAACCTACCCTTCGTGTGTAGCCCTGCTTTCGCGGGGGACGTGGTCTGGGGCTCAGCGTTGACCCATTAGTTGCGGAGAGTGAAGCTCGGAAGCGGCGAGGCTATCAATCACATGCACACTATACCCCGGCACATTCTTAGCATGATGCTTCGCCTGCGAAGCCAACTCTGCCAACTGGCTCGCATCCAGTTGCGCACACGCTTCAGGATGCAAATGCACCACGCCAATGGACAACGACAGCAACGGAAATTCCTGACGAATCCCCTGGCGATTCGGCGCAACAAAACACCCAGCCTCAAGGTGTTCGGGGCGGTAAAACCGTCGGCATTGGCTCTGGAAATCATCAAGCAACTGGTTCAGCCGTTTGCGCCAATCCTCCGGGCCGAGCACCAACAGGAAATCGTCACCACCGATGTGGCCAACGAAATCGCGGGACGGGTCGACGCGTTCGTTCAGGCATTGCGCCAGACACAACAACACCTCATCCCCACGCCCATACCCATAGATATCGTTAAAGGGCTTGAAGCTGTCGATATCGACATAGCAAATAACCGACTCCCGCCCCTGTTGCAGTAAGCGAGTCAAACATTGCTGAATCGGCACATTCCCCGGCAACAAGGTCAGCGGGTTGGCATACCGAGCCTGCTGAATTTTCAGCTCGGTAATCAGTTTGAGCACGTCGATCACCCGCCCCAGGCCCAGATAGCTGCCATTGAGGGTGATGATGAAATCTTCTTCGATGCGCTGTCGGGCGCGGCTGGTGATCAGGCGGCTGACCTGTTGCAGCGACTGGCTCATTTCCACGGCGAGGAAGTCGTCGTTCATCAGGCGGCTGATCGGTTTGCGGGCGAACAGGTCGGTGGCGAATGGCTTGAGCAGCGCGTCGGACAATGAATGGCGATGCACGATGCCGCAGGGCTGGCCTTGTTCGTCCAGCACTGCCAGCGAGTTCAGGTTGGCCTGGCGGCGAAACGCTTCGAGGACCGTGGCGGTGGGTGTGTCGCGATTCACGGCCGGCTGATCGTTGAGCAGGGCGCTGAGGTCGCTGCCTTCGTCATTCAGCGCCACTGCGCTGCTGTCGTGTTTGGGCATCAGGGCCCGGGCGTCGCGTGGCGGGTGTTCCTGCGGGCGCCCGAGCAGGTAGCCCTGGACCAGATCGACACCCATTTCGGTCAGCACCGCCAGCTCTTCCGGTAGTTCGATGCCTTCGGCAATCACCTGGGCCCGGGAGGCCTTGGCGATTTGCAGGATCGATCCGACGAACTCGCGTTTCAACGCATCCTGGTGAATGCCGTCGATAAAGTGTCGATCGATTTTCACGTAATCGGGACGCAGCTCCGACCACAGGCGCAGGCTCGAATAACCTGCGCCAAGATCGTCCAGTGCAATCGAAAACCCCATCGCCCGGTAGTGATGCAGTGCCGTTTGCAGCAACTGAAAGTCGTCGATCGGCGTCTGTTCGGTGAGTTCGATCACCACCTGGCTCGGTGGAATGCCGAAGTCCTGCAGCAGTTGCAGCGTGCGCCCTGGCTGGTGCGCAGCTTCGAGCAGGGATTCGGGAGAGACGTTGAGAAACAGTTTGCCCGGCAGTTGCTGTTCGTTGAAACGGCGGCAGGCGCTTTGGCGGCAGGCGATTTCCAGTTCGCTCAAACGCCCGGCCTGACGAGCCACGGCGAACAGGGCGATGGGGGAGTGCAGCGGGCTGTTGGACGGGCCGCGAGTCAGGGCTTCATAGCCGAGAATGCGTCGTTCAGAGAGGCAAATGATCGGCTGGAACAGGCTGTGCAAACCGCTTTGAGTCAGGATCGAGCTCAAGGCACTCAGCTGTTCGGTCGTGGTCATGGCAATCTCTGGCGATAAAAAAAGGACTGGGAGCGCTCTCGATGAAGAGAACCGCTCCCAGTCCTTTATTGCACGACAGAATGATGACTGTTTGATGACGATCCGGGGATCGTCACCATTAAATTGCCATCACCTTACTTCTTGGCCACCTGATTGCTCAGCTTCAGGTAATCCAGCAGCACGCGCCCGGTTTCGCTCAGGTAGGCGTCGTCTTCCGGTTTGACCTTGTCCGGCTCGGCTGCCGCAAGAGCGTCGTCGTCTTCTTTCTTCAGCTCTTTGAGCGGTTCTTCGCCTTTGGCCTTGCGACGGATGTTTTCCATCGCCAGTTGCTTGGCGTCGATGTCGGCGTGCTGGGCACGACGGTCGGCTTCATTGAGGCTGACGGTTTTCTCTTCCAGCAGCTTCTGCGCCAGGGCCAGCTTGTCGCGGATGAACACGAACTCCGCGTCCTTGGCCGAACGGGCATCATGCTCGGACTTGAGCTGGGCCAGATACGGCTTGAACGGGTCGACCGCCGGTTTGATCGCCGCGCGGATGGTGTCCCACGGCATGGCTTCCGGCAGGGCGCTCTCGCCGATTTCCTTGGTGTCGATGATCGACGGGTAGTCGATGTCCGGCAGTACGCCCTGATGCTGGGTGCTCTGGCCGGAAACCCGGTAGAACTTGGCCAGGGTCAGTTTCAGTTCGCCATGGTTCAGCGGCTGGATGGTCTGCACGGTGCCTTTGCCGAAGGTCTGGCCGCCGATGATCAGTGCGCGGTGGTAGTCCTGCATGGCGCCGGCGAAGATCTCCGAAGCCGAGGCGGACAGGCGGTTGACCAGCAGCGCCATCGGGCCTTTGTAGAACGCGCCCGGGTTTTCATCTTCAAGCACATCGACCCGGCCATCGGCGTTACGCACGAGCACGGTAGGGCCCTTGTCGATGAACAGGCTGGTCAGCTCGGTGGCTTCCTGCAGGGAACCGCCGCCGTTGTTGCGCAGGTCGATGACCACGCCGTCGACTTTCTCTTTCTGCAGTTCGGTCAGCAGTTTCTTGACGTCGCGAGTGGTGCTCTTGTAGTCCGGATCACCGGCACGGAACGCCTTGAAGTCCAGATAGAAGGCTGGAATCTCGATCACGCCGAGCTTGTAGTCCTTGCCGTCCTGTTTGAGGCTCAGGATGGATTTCTTCACGGCCTGGTCTTCGAGCTTCACCGCTTCACGGGTGATCGGCACGATCTTGCTGGTCTGGTCGTTAGGCGCATTGCTGGCCGGGATGACTTCCAGACGCACCACGGTGCCTTTCGGACCACGGATCAGCTTGACCACTTCGTCCAGGCGCCAGCCGACCACGTCGACCATCTCTTTGTTGCCCTGGGCAACGCCGATGATCTTGTCCGCCGGAGCAACTTGCTTGGTCTTGTCGGCAGGACCTGCCGGCACCAGACGCACGACCTTCACTTGATCGTTGTCGCTCTGCAACACGGCGCCGATGCCCTCGAGGGACAGGCTCATGTTGATGTCGAAGTTTTCCGCGTTATCCGGCGACAGATAGTTGGTGTGCGGATCGTAGGACATGGCGAAGGTGTTGATGTACGCCTGGAAGATGTCTTCGGCACGGGTCTGGTCCAGACGCGCCAACTGGTTCTTGTAGCGCTTGGTCAGGGTTTCCTGGATCTGCTTCGGCTCTTTGCCGGCGATCTTCTGCCGCAGCACTTCGTCCTTCACGCGTTTGCGCCACAGGTCGTCAAGTTCGGCGGTGGATTTGAGCCACGGAGCATCCTTGCGATCGATCAGCAAGGTTTCCTTCGTGGTGAAGTCCATCTTGTCGACGCCTTTGTCCAGCTCGGCGATGGCGAAGTCCAGACGCGCCTTCACGCGGTCCAGATAACGCTTGTAGATGGTGAAGCCGGCGTTGAGGTCGCCGCTCTTGAGGAAGTCGTCGAACTGGTACTTCCACTTGTCGAATTCGGCGATATCGCTGGCCATTAAGTAGCTGCGCGACGGGTCCAGCAGCTTGATGTAGCTGTCGTAGATGATCGCCGAGCGCGCATCGTCGAGCGGCGGCTTGCTGTAGTGGTGGCGCTTGAGCAACTCGACGACGTTCAGACTGGCAATCACTTCATCGCGATCAGGCTGCAACTTGTCCCAGCTGTTGGCTGCGAATGTGCTGCCCGACACCGGCAAGAGGCCGATACCGATGAAAAGAGCGAGGGCGGTGCTGGGGAGCAGATGCTTCATGCTGATTCGACGCGGGGACAATTGATAACGCATATTAGGCCGTCTTTGAAGTCGCCGGTACCTCTACGCTCTGTACGATAACTGCTGTTCAGCGATCGTTCAGACCCCAGGGCCGGTCGCATAATGCAAAAAGCCCGGCGCTACAGCTTCGGGCTCAGTCCAGACTCACTATGGAGGCACTGTGAAGGCATTGCAAGGCGTTGAAGGTCAAGTGGCATGGGTTGATGAACCAAGTCCTACGTGTGATGTAGGACAAGTTCGCATCCGGGTGGCGGCAGCGGGCCTCAATCGCGCGGATTTATTACAGAAGGCGGGCCTTTATCCACCGCCGCCGGGTGCCAGTCAGGTGCTGGGGCTTGAATGCTCCGGCGTTATCAGCGAAGTCGGCGCCGGCTCGTCCTGGCAGGTTGGTGATCGGGTCTGCGCCTTGCTGGCCGGGGGCGGGATGGCCGAAGAAGTGGTCGTCGACGGGCGGCATGTGCTGCCGGTTCCGGAAGGTGTGTCGCTGATCGAAGCGGCTGCACTGCCTGAGGTGTACGCGACGGTCTGGCTGAATGTGTTTCAACTCGCTGCGCTCAAACCGGGTGAGAAAGTTCTTCTGCATGCCGGCGCCAGTGGCATCGGTTCCGCCGCCATTCAACTGTGCAAGGCGTTTGGCAATCCGTGCTGGGTCAGCGTCGGCTCGGCCGAGCGTTTGGCCTACTGTGAAGCGCTGGGCGCCCAGGGCGGCGTGGTGCGCACTGACGATCTGGAAAGCCTGCGAGACTTCGGGCCGTTCGATGTGATCCTGGATCCGGTCGGCGGCAATTATTCCGCATTGAATCTCAAGCTGATGGCTCAGGACGGGCGCTGGGTGCTGATCGGCCTGATGGGTGGTCGCGAAGCGAAACTGGATCTCGCCCAGGTGCTGGCCAAGCGTGTGCAACTGCTGGGCTCGACCCTGCGCAGCCGTGACGATCAGTTCAAGGCGGATCTGTTCAGCGATCTGAGCCAGCATGTGTGGCCGCTGTTTTCCGAAGGGCGCCTGAAACCGCAACTGGCCAAAACCTTTGCGATCAAGGATGCCGAAGCGGCGTTCGCCGAGCTGGCGAGCAACACGGTCGCCGGGAAGCTGGTACTGGTGATCGACGACAGCCTGAGCTGATCATCGAGGCTTGTGGGAGCAAGTGTGCTCCCACAAGACAATCGCTTACTTCCAGAGATGGATCGGCCAGCCAGCTTTCTCGGCCTGCTCGCGCAACACCGGATCCGGATTGACCACATGCGGGTAATCCACTTTCAACAGCAACGGCAGATCATTGCGTGAGTCGGAATAGAAGCTCGCGCCCTCAAGGTTTTCCTCTTCGGCGTCCAGCCATTCCAGCAGACGGGTGATCTTGCCTTCGCGATAGGTCAGGGTGCCTACGGTGTGGCCGCTGTACACGCCATGGGCCACTTCCAGTTCGATGCCCAGAACTTCATCGATGCCCAGTCGTTCGGCAATCGGTTTGACCAGGTGTGTGCCCGAGGCCGAGATCACCAGAATCCGGTCGCCGGCCTTGCGGTGGACGGCGATGGTTTTGGTCGCGTCACTGAAGATGATCGGCTCGATGAAGTCCTCGACCCAGGGGCCGACCAGATGCTCGACTTCTTCCGGGGTGCGACCGATCAGCGGTTCGAGGCTGAACTCCATGTAGTCTTCCATGCGCAACTTGCCATGGCTGTAGGCGTCCATGAGTTCATTGTTCTTGCGCATGAACGACTCGGGATCGACCCAGCCCAGGCGGCCCATCTGCTCGCTCCAGAGGGTGGCGCAGTCGCCGTGGATCAGGGTTTCGTCCAGATCAAAAATTGCCAGGGCCATCAGTGCAGTTCTCTCTTCAACGTCAGCAAAGTCATCAGGCTACCTCACACAGGGCTGTCGGATCGATGGAAAGCGCCAGGCGCTGACCGTCGGGATGCAGATCCGCCGCCGAACGGTTGAGCACATCCACCACCAGTTCCACGCCCCGGGCCTCGATGCGGTAGCGGATCACGTTGCCCAGCAGGCTGTGGCTGCGAATCTGCGCATCGAGTTCGCCGTTCAGGCTCAGTTCGATGGCCTCCGGGCGAATCGCGATGCGGTGGCTGATCGGCCGCTGTAACAGCTTCGAGGCACTCTCGGCATCCAGCAGGTTGTAGTTGCCGATGAAGCCGGCGGCAAACACGTCGACCGGTGCGGTGTAGAGGGTTTCGGCATCGCCGCTTTGTACGATCTTTCCCTGATTCATCAGGAAAATCCGGTCAGACATGGTCAGGGCTTCTTCCTGATCGTGTGTGACGAAAATCGTGGTCAGGCCGAGTTCGCGCTGGATCTGACGGATCTGTTCGCGCAGGTGTTTGCGAATCCGTGCATCAAGAGCCGACAGTGGCTCATCCAGCAGCAACAGACGCGGACGGGTGACCAGCGAGCGGGCGAGGGCGACGCGCTGACACTGACCGCCGGAGAGTTGGTGCGGATAACGGCTGGCGAAATCGTTGAGCTCAACCAGTTTCAACGCCTCGGTGACACGTTTGTGGCTGTCGTCCGGATTGACCTTCTGCATGCGCAGACCAAAGGCGACGTTCTGCTCCACGGTCATGTTGGGGAACAGCGCATAGCTCTGGAACACCATGCCGATCCCGCGCTTCTGTGGTGTCAGCGGCACGATGTCGACGCTATCGAGCAGAATCTTGCCGCCATCCACCGGCGTTAGGCCGGCGATACAGCGCAGCAGGGTGGATTTGCCGCAACCGGACGGTCCGAGCAGGGTGACGAATTCACCTTTCTGGATTTCGCAGTTGATGTCGCTGAACACCGTGGTGCCCGCATAGTTTTTCTGAAGGTGTTGGACGCTGACATAGCTCATTCGCTTTTGTCCTTGTTCAAGATGTTGGCGACCCAGGTCAGGACCAGCACGAAAAAGAAGTAGGAAATCACCAGTGCGCTGGTGAAGTGACCGCTGCTGTTGCGCATGTTGTTGAGGTAGACCTGCAGGGTTTCGTAGCGGGTGCCGACCAGGATGTTGGCGAACACGAACTCACCGAACAGGAATGAGAATGACAGCAGCAACGCGACCATCAGGCCCTTGCGCAGGTTCGGCAGCACCACCAGGAAAGCCGCCTGGAAGGTACTGGCGCCGAGCAGTTGGGCGGCATCCATCAGGTCGCGCAGGTTGATCGCTTGCAGGTTGTTGGTGATCGCCCGGTACATGAACGGCAGCGCCACGGTGAAGTAGCAACCGATCAGGATCCACGGTGTGCCGACCATCGCGAATGGTCCGGAACCATAGAGCTGCAACAGGCCCACCGACGACACCACCGGCGGTACCGCGAAGGGCAGCAGGATCAGGATGTTCATCAGCGCATCGAGTTTCGGGAAGTGGTAATGCACCACGAACAGCAGCGGCAAAATCAGCACCACCGACAGGATCAGCGCGCCGACGCACACCAGCAGCGACTGGCCGAAGGCATGCAGGAAGCGCGGGTCGCTCCACAACTGGATGTACCACTTGAAGGTGAAGCCGCTGGGCAGCACGGTGGCCGACCAGCTGCTGGCGATCGAGTAGATCAGAGTGCCCAGCAACGGCAGCAGCAGAATGGCGAACAGCAGGTAGACCACGACGCGGTGGTAGACGCCGGCCGGGCCGGATTCAGCGCGAGACATGGTAGCTCCTCTTCAGCAGCAGTTGATGCACGACGGTCACCAGGGTCATCAGCGCCACCAGGACCACGGCCAGGGCGCTGGCCAGGTTCGGATCGAGGGAAATGTCGCCGGACACCATCGCCGCAATGCGGATCGGCAGCACGTTGAAGTTGCCGGTAGTCAGCGCGTACACCGTGGCATAGGCGCCGAGGGCGTTGGCCAGCAGGATCACGAAGGTGCCGAGCAGGGCCGGGGTCAGCACGGGCAAACCGATGTGGCGCCAGAACTGCCAGCCGTCAGCGCCGAGCAGCGCGGCGGATTCACGCCAGTCTTCACGCAGGGCGTCGAACGCCGGATACAGCAGCAGGACGCCGAGGGGAATCTGGAAGTAGGTGTAGAGGATGATCAACCCGGTTTTCGAGTACAGGTTGAAATCCTGAATGATCCCGGCCTGTTTCAGCATGATCGTGATGCTGCCGTTGAAGCCGAGCAGGATGATGAAGGCAAACGCCAGAGGCACGCCGGCGAAGTTGCTGGTCATGTTGGCGAAAGCGTTGACGAAATTACGCAGTTTCGAATCGACCCGACGCAGGGAGTAGGCGCCGAGCACCGCGATGATGATCCCGAATACGCTCGACCAGAAACTGATTTCGAGGCTGTACTGGATCGCCTGCAGATAGAACTTCGAACTGAAGATCTTGCTGAAGTTGGCGAAGCCCCAACCGAATTCTTCCGATTGCAGGCTGTTGATCATCACCCAGATCAGCGGGGCGATTTCGAACACGATAAAGAACAGCGCGAAAGGCACCAGGCACAGGGCCGCCAGCCATTTGCCGCGAGTCATTGAGTTCACTTGAGCAACTCCCGGCACACAGGTTTGTCGTGGGGCACGCCGAGCAGTTCGCAGACGGTGCCGCAGATGTCGGTCTGCTTCGGTGCAGCTTCGCTGTCCAGGCTGAAGGCATCACCGAGTACGAACAACGGCACCTGACGTTCTTCCGGCAGCAGGCCGTTGTGCGAGCGGTCGTTGTTCATGCCGTGGTCGGCCGTCACCAGCACCTGGCAGCCGGCGTCGAGCCAACCTTGCAGGTAGTCGGCGAGGATGATGTCGGCGCTGCGCGCGCTGTTTCGGTATTGCGGGGTGTCGAGGCCGTGCTTGTGCCCGGCGTCGTCAATGTTCATCGGGTGGATCAGCAGAAAATCCGGTGCGTGGCGCAGGCGCAGGTTTTCGGCGTCGGCGAACAGGTGCGAGTCCGGATAGTGATCGTTCCAGTAGAAGTGGCCGTGCTGGATCGGCAGTGTAGGGTCATCGGTGTGACGATCCCGGGCGGCAACGAACGGCGAGCGGTTGTACAGCTCGCTGACCCAGTGGTACGCCGCGGCGGCGGTTTTCAGACCGGCATCACGTGCGTAGTGATAGATGCT
The DNA here is from genome assembly GCF_003576265.1 of Pseudomonas sp. 91RF. NCBI lineage: Bacteria > Pseudomonadati > Pseudomonadota > Gammaproteobacteria > Pseudomonadales > Pseudomonadaceae > Pseudomonas > Pseudomonas sp. 91RF. Next base: position 115,756 of record NZ_QWFC01000030.1, on the reverse strand, counting down.
GCGCTGATTGGACAGGCGCGAGACGTTGTTGTGGACGATGCCGCTGTCGATAGGCGGTACGCCCGTGAGGATGCATTCGTAAAGCGGTCGGGACAGGGCCGGCAGCTCGCACTCCAACTGGTAGAGCGCGGCGCGTCCTGCGCCAACGTAAGCCTGCAGATGCCCCATGGCGTGACGCGCGACCTCGTAGTTGAGGCCGTCGAGCACGACAAGGATGACGGTGTGCTTCATAGGGGCAAAAACTCCGCGAAATTCAAATATCTCGAAATCAACTCAATCCCCTGTGGGAGCGAGCCTGCTCGCGAAGGCGGTTGTTCACTCAACGATGATGTTGACTGAGACGGCGCATTCGCGAGCAAGCCCGCTCCCACATTTGGATTTTCAACAGATCACAAAGGGGTGATCAGCAGCTTTATTTCATCTCTACGATGACTTCTTCGTTCCACTTCTGCGGCAGAGCCTTCGAGGTTTTTTCCCACGCATCGGCGTCCTTGATCGGCGTGACCTTCTTGTACTGCTCGTTCGGCAGCAGTTTGGCTTTCACGTCTTCCGGCAGGGTCAGGTGCTCGGCGCGGATCGGACGGGCGTTGCCGCGGGCGAGGTTGGTCTGGCCGGCGTCGCTGAAGATGTATTCGCGGGTCAGCTTGGCGGCGTTCGGGTTCTTCGCGTATTTGTTGATGATGGTGGTGTAGCCGGAAATCACCGAACCGTCGGACGGGATCAGCACCACGTAGTCATCCGGGTTGGCCATCTTGGCCTTGTAGCTCAGGCCGTTGAAGTCCCAGACCACGCCGACTTCGATCTCGCCTTTTTCCATGGTGGCGATGGTCGGGTTGGCCATCGACAGGCGGCCCTGCTTGGCGATGTCTGCGAACAGCAGCAGGGCAGGCTGGATGTTTTTCTCGTCGCCGCCGTTGGCCAGTGCTGCGGCGAGTACGCCGTTGGCCGCCTGGGCCGCGGTGCTCACGTCACCGATGGAGACCTTGTATTTGCCGCCCTTGAGGTCAGCCCATTTGGTCGGTACTTCGGAACCGTGCAGCAGCTTCTTGTTGACGATGAAAGCGATGGTGCCGGTGTAGGCCAGTGCCCAGTTGCCGTCCTTGTCCTTGGCCCAGGCCGGTACCTGATCCCAGGTGGTCGGCTTGTAAGGTTGCACCACGCCTTGTTTGACCGCGATCGGGCCGAAAGCCGCGCCGACGTCGCCGATGTCGGCGGTGGCGTTGTCTTTCTCGGCGGCGAACTTGGCGATTTCCTGGGCCGAGCTCATGTCGGTGTCGATGTGTTTCAGGCCGTAGGTCTTGGCCAGGTCTTCCCAGGTGCCTTTCCAGTTGGCCCAGTCATCGGGCATGCCGACGCTGTTGACGGCGCCTTCCGCTTTCGCAGCGGCTTCGAGGGTTTTCAGATCATCAGCCGCCATGGCGGCGGTGCACATGGCAATGGTCGAGCCTAACAGTGTTGCCAGGAAAAGCTGTTTCATTCCGAAGCTCCTTGGTCGTGTTCAACGCTGCGATTGCGGTTTGTGTTGGTCTAGGTCAGCAATACCTGAGCCAATGTAGGGGGGCTGGATGACACTTTGATGTCGGCGGATGCCTGACCAGCGATTATTTTCTCCGGTATCTATGGCTGCCCGGTAAGCGTAGACCACCCTCAAAGTCCCGGCTGGCAAGGGACTTGGCCGATGTATTGCAAGTTGTCAGCGCGACCGCTCGGTAGTTTTGTCATCTCTCGGTCATCTGCACTGCCTAGGCTTGCAACACGACCGAACGGCGCAATAGTCGTGCGGTTTTGCCCCGAAACAGTGCTGGTCTAGTCCAGATAGGTAACGTTGATGCGCGATGAGGCAACAAAAGCGGTGACAGCCATTGGGCAGATCCTTCAGGAGCAACTCGACCACGGTTTGCTCGTGGCGGGCAGCAAGTTGCCGGCCGAGCGCAAGCTCAGCGAGTTGTTCGGCACGACGCGCATTACTGTGCGTGAAGCCTTGTTGCAACTGGAGGCCCAAGGGCAGATTTATCGCGAGGAACGTCGGGGCTGGTTCGTGTCGCCACCGCGGCTGGCCTACAACCTGATGCAGCGCAGTCACTTTCACGCGATGGTCAGTGCGCAGGGGCGGGTGCCGTCGACCGAGGTGATTTCGGCGCGGTTGCAGCCGGCGTCAGCGGCGGTGTGTGCGTGGTTGCAGTTGCCGGCGTTGTCGAGCGTGATTCAGATCTGCCGGTCGCGGCGGATCGACGGGCGGCTGGTGTTGTATGTGGAGCATTATCTGAATCCGCAGTATTTCCCGGGGATTCTGGAGTTTGATTTGAATCAGTCGATTACCGAGCTGTATGCGCGGCATTACGATTTGCACTATGGGCGGGTGCGGTTCGAGATTGTGCCTACGTCTTTATCGGTCGATGCGGCGGCGGCTTTGCGGGTGTCGGTGGGGAGTCCGGGGTTGCGGATTGCTCGGGTCAATTATGATCAGGCTGGGCGGTTGATTGATTGTGATCTGGAGTTTTGGCGGCATGATGCGATTCACGTTGGGGTTGACGTTGTTTGACCTTGACCTTGACCTTGGCGGCCTCTGGGCCGGCCAGGTTTTGGGTTGATTGGGGTGAATATCCGTTGCTTCGGGTGTTGCGGCTGGCGGTTTCGCTCTTACAGCGACTCCCTTTGGCAAACGCCCCAAAGGAAGCAAAGGTCTGGGCCCCGGCGTTCGGCCCCTCGCTGAGGCTCGGGGTTCCTTCGCTCCGGAATTCATCCGGGGGCATCGCCTCCGGTTTGCTTCGCTGCACCTCCTCTCGATGTGTTTGGCTTCGCCAAACGGCGCTGCGCGCCTACCCCCCGGATGAATCCCTCCACTCAGCCTTCCGATGGGGCCGGCACGTCAAAAGCGGTACTCGAGCTAACGCTCATCGTTTTGAGTGGGGGAGGCGTGGAGGTTGGTTACTCCTGAGTTTGGCCACCACCGCCTGCTGTGATCACTTGCACATTCATTCTTGGGGTCGCCAGATCCAGTCCTGCCTCATCCAGATGCCGTTTCAGCGACAAATTGAACGCCCGTGAAACTTCCCACTGTTTGATCGGGGCGGTCTTGAAGCGGGCGCGCAATATTGCGTTGCCGGATTCGAAGCTTTCCACACCCTGAATCTCCAGCGGCGACCAGATGTTGCGTCGCTGCAGCGGGTCGGTGCGCATTTTCTGGCCGACTTCACGCATCAGTTTGATGGCTTCGTCGATGTTCATGTTGAACGGTACGGCCACGCGGAAGATTGCGTAGCCGAATTCCCGGGAGTAGTTCTTGATGCTTTTGATTTCGCTGAACGGGATGGTGTGGACGATGCCGTCGATGTCCCGCAGGCGGACGGTGCGGATGGTCAGGCCTTCGACGGTGCCGAGGTGGCCGCCGACGTCGACGTAGTCGTCGATGGCCAGGGAGTCTTCGATGATGATGAACAGGCCGGTGATCAGGTCGGCCACCAGTGACTGGGCGCCGAAGCCGATCGCCAGGCCGATGACGCCGGCACCGGCCAGCAGGGGCGTGACGTTCATGCCCATGTTCGCCAGCGCGACGATCAGGGCGATGATGAAGATCGCGACGAACAGCACGTTGCGGATCAGCGGCATCATCGTCTGCGCGCGGGCGTTGGCCAAGCCCTTGCGTGAGCGGGTGAGGGCGTGGTGGACGGCGGTGTCGCTGAGGATCCAGATCAGCCAGGCGAAGATCAGCGTGCCGATCAGGCTGAACAGTTTGACGCTGATGTCGTGGCCTTCGCCTTCGGTGAAGCCGATCAGTGACATGCCCCAGACCCGCAGGCCGAGCTCGATGAAGGCCAGCCACACCAGCAGATGCGCGAGGGTGTAGAAGAAGCTTTTCAGGCGCTCGGAATACAGCGCATGACGTTTCGGCCCGCGTTGGGGTTTGAGGGCGTGGCGGCGGACGAGGCCGTTGATGACCATGCACAACACCAGCAGCACGGTGCAGATCAGCGACTGGCGCAAGGCTGTGCTGGTGTCTCCGGCGGAGACGAAGGTGGCGAACAGGGAAATCCCTACCAGCACCAGCGCCGGCACGTACCAGAAGGTGCCGAGGATATCGATGGTGTCGCTGAGGGCGCGGCGGGTCAGGCGGCGGGACAGTGGCTGGTTGCGGATCAGGTGCGCGATGGGGCGGCGGAAGCGCAGGATGAACAGGCCGGTCGAGAGCGCCGCCAGCACATTGGTGACGGTGGCGGCGGTGTGGGCCAGGTGTACGCCCAGCCCTGCCACCAGACGCGGATCGTTCAGCCCTTCACCGAACGCGGCGAAGCTGCCGATCAGCCACAGCGGGCGGAAGGCCTGATGCCGCAGGATGTACAGCGCTCGGTGGCGGTGCGGGCCGTCGAGTACGGAAAAGGCGATCACGCAGATCGCCGAGAAACAGGTGCCGACCACCAGTGCGTAAGCCAGTACCATCGCCAGGCTTTTGCCCAGGGACGATGGCAGCGCGTAGCTCATGTAGACGGTGATGACCAGCGCGATCATCCACGGTCCGAGCTTGCGCAGGGCGAAGCGCAACATGTCGAGGGCCCGGGGGTGTTGCGGCAGTTCTTCGGTCAGGCCGAAGCGCATGCGCACCCGGTGGCCGAGCCAGATCAGCGCGGCGGCCAGCAGGCTCCAGACCATCAGGATCATGGCGAAGCCGAAGATGATAGGCAGCCATTCGCTGGCCGGCATTATCAGGGCGGACAGTTCGTCCTTGGCCAGTTCGAATTCGGCGGACCAGCGATTGAGCGGGCTGTCGCTGCCGGTGAACTGTTTTTCGAAATTGGCCAGGGTGCCGCCGATCAGGCCCAGAACGCCTTCTTCCGGGGTGGCCTGGGCTTTTTTCGTGGCGTCACGCAGTTTTTTCAGGTCGCCCAGTAACTGGGTGCGCTGCTGATCGTTTTCCAGGGACTTGATGACTTCGTCGAGTGACTGGCCGAGCGGTTCCTGGGCTTCCGGTTGCGCCTTGTTTGAGCCATTGAGCAGGCCGGGCAGGCTCACCGCGTGGGCAGGCGCCGACGGCAGCAGTGTCATCAGGCAGACGAGGAAAAGGCAGGGCAGGGCAAAGAAACGAGCGAACACTAGGCGGTCAACCTCGCAAGGGGCGGATCGGGCGAGTGTACGAGCCCGCCTGAATCAATGCGAGCCGGGCGCGGATTTATTCGTTGAGTTTGGCGAGGATCTTGTAGACCACGGTGGCCAGGATCATCAGCATGCCGATCCACATGGCGAACACTCCGGCGTTCTTGTCGCGGAAGTTGAAGCCGATCGCCAGCAGAATCATTCCGGACAGGATCGGAATGAGCATGGAGTGAAACGCAGACATCGAGATCATGGCGACAGCCTTGTCGAAGGGGATGATTTAAGTCTAGGTCGCTTTTTGCCGACCGGTGGTGATGTGTATCAGAAATGAGCCGGTTCGGATCCGGATGTGATGCTGACTGTTTGATTGCCATCGCCAGCAGGCTGGCTCCCACAATGGAATGCATTTCAAATGTGGGAGCCAGCCTGCTGGCGATGCTTATCAAGGACTACGGCAGTTCGCGGCTGGCGTAGAACGCGCTCAGCACTTTCACCAGATGTGCCAGGTCATGGCTGCCGCACAGTTCGCGGATCGAGTGCATGGCGAACGTCGGCAGGCCGATGTCGACGGTGCGCACGCCCAGGTGGCTGGCGGTGATCGGGCCGATGGTCGAGCCGCAGCCCATGTCGCTGCGCACCACGAAGCTTTGCACCGGGACTTCTTCGGCCATGCACAGATGACGGAAGAAACCGGCAGTTTCGCTGTTGGTGGCGTAGCGCTGGTTGCTGTTGACTTTGATCACCGGGCCAGCGTTGAGTTTCGGGCCGTGGTTGGCGTCGTGCTTCTCGGCGTAGTTCGGGTGTACGCCGTGGGCGTTGTCGGCCGAGACCAGCAGGGATTTCTGAATGGTGCGGACGAACTCGTCACCCTCCGGCAGCAGGCGACGCAGCGTCTGTTCCAGCATCGGGCCGTCGGCGCCGCACGCCGAGCAGGAGCCGACTTCTTCGTGGTCGTTGCACACCAGCACGCAGGTTTCTTCAGTGTCGGCAGTCAGCAGGGCTTGCAGGCCGGCGTAACAGGACAACAAGTTGTCGAGACGGGCGCCGGCGATGAAGTCACCGTTCAGGCCGATGACGGCGGCGCTCTGGGTGTCGTAAAAGCTCAGCTCGTAATCGAGCACCACGTCGGCATTCAGACCGTGTTCGCGGGCCAGTTGATCGGTCAATACGGCGCGGAAATCCACACGCTCGTCACCGGCGAACTGCGCGAGAATCGGCGGCAGTTCGGTCTGGGCGTTGATGGCCCAGCCTTGGTTGGCTTCACGATTGAGGTGAATCGCCAGGTTGGGAATGATCGCGATCGGGGCCTTGAAGTCGATCAACTGGCTCTCGACCTTGCCGTCGCGGCGGAAGGTGACGCGGCCGGCCAGTGACAGATCACGGTCGAACCACGGCGCCAGCAGCGCGCCGCCGTAGACTTCGACACCGAGTTGCCAGAAGCCTTGGCGTTGCAGTTCAGGTTGTGGCTTGACCCGCAGGCACGGGCTGTCGGTGTGGGCGCCGACCAGGCGGATGCCGTCGTGCAGCGGGGAGTTGCGGCCCATCTTGATCGCGACGATCGAGGAGTCGTTACGGGTGACGTAGTAACGGCCATTGGCTTCGGTGTGCCAGGTCTCGCGCTCGTCAAGGCGCACATAACCGGCGGCCTCCAGGCGTTGAACAAGGCTGGCGGTGGCGTGGAACGGGGTAGGGGAGGCCTTGAGGAAGTCGATCAGGCCTTGGTTCAACTCTTCGCGCATAAGAAGCTCCAGACAGCAATGGGCGGGAGTTTAACGCATCGGCCTGATGCTTGGGACATTGTGGTGGGGTCAGAACGGCGCCGGGCAGTCGAAGCGCAAACGCTCACCGGTTTGCGGGTGAGTGAAGCTGAGCATGCTTGCGTGCAGGCACAGACGCGGCCAGGCGGCGAGGGCTTGTTCGTGAGCGTAGAGCCCGTCACCGAGCAGCGGATGACCGATGGACAGCATGTGTACGCGCAACTGGTGCGAACGGCCGGTGATCGGCGTCAGTTCGACACGGCACCAGTCGCCGCAACGTTCCAGCACGCGCCAGAAGGTCAGGGCGTGTTTGCCGAATTCGTGGTCTACGACGTGGCGTGGTTTGGTTGGCGGGTCGTAGCGCAGGGGCAGGTCGATGCTGCCGCTGTCCAGCTCCGGCTGGCCCCAGGCCAGGGCGGTGTAGGCCTTTTCGGTTTCGCGGTCGTGAAACTGCCGCGACAGTTCGCGGTGGGTGTCGGCGTCGCGAGCGAGCAGGATGATGCCGGAGGTTTCCCAGTCCAGACGATGGACGATACGCGCTTCCGGGTAGCCGTTTTCCTGCAGGCGGGTGATCAGGCAGTCCTTGTTGTCATCGGCCCGGCCGGGCACCGAGAGCAACAGGGTCGGTTTGTTCACCACCAGTACGGCGGCGTCCTGATGGATGATGTGGATGTTGGACAGCGGCATTAAAACAGCCTCGTAACAAATGCCAACGGCGGCTCAGGGCCCTTCCGCTGTCGGAAGGGCCCTGAGCCGCCGTCGTTCCTGCCGGATCGACTCAGCGATCGGGCAGGGTGATGTTGAGTTCCAGAATCGAGCAGCTGCCCTGGCTTTCCAGTGCCACGTGTACGTCGTCGTTGCCGATGTTGACGTACTTGCGGATCACTTCCACCAGTTCCTTCTGCAAGGATGGCAGGTAGTCAGGGGTGCTGCGCTGGCCGCGTTCATGCGCCACGATGATCTGTAGACGCTCTTTCGCGACCGAGGCGGTACTTGGCTTTTTGTTGGCACGAAAGAAGTCAAAAAGGTTCATTACCTACCTCCAAACAGACGCTCGAAGAATCCCTTCTTCTCGACATTCAGGAACCGGTGTTCTTTTTCCTTGCCCAGCAAGCGATCAACGGTATCGCTGTAGGCCTGGCCGGCGTCGCTCTGGTCGTCGAGGATCACCGGGACGCCCTGGTTGGAAGCCTTGAGCACGGCCTGGGATTCCGGAATGACACCCAGCAGGCGCACGGCGAGGATTTCCTTGACGTCTTCGACGCCCAGCATTTCGCCTTTTTCGACGCGCTCCGGGTGGTAGCGAGTGATCAGCAGGTGTTCCTGGATCGGCTCTTCGCCTTTTTCGGCGCGACGGGACTTGCTGGCCAGCAGGCCGAGCATGCGGTCCGAGTCACGTACCGAGGACACTTCAGGGTTGGTCACGACGATCGCTTCGTCAGCGAAGTACATGGCCAGGTGGGCGCCTTTCTCGATGCCCGCCGGGGAGTCGCAGACCACGAACTCAAATTGTTCCTTGAGCTCCATCAGGACTTTTTCCACGCCTTCCTGGGTCAGCGCGTCTTTGTCGCGGGTCTGGCTGGCGGCCAGTACGTAGAGGTTTTCCAGGCGCTTGTCTTTGATCAGGGCCTGTTGCAGGTTGGCTTCGCCGTTCACCACGTTGACGAAGTCATACACCACGCGGCGCTCGCAACCCATGATCAGGTCGAGGTTACGCAAGCCCACGTCGAAGTCGACGATCACTGTTTTGTGGCCGCGCAGAGCGAGGCCGGTACCGATAGCGGCGCTGGTGGTGGTCTTACCCACACCACCCTTGCCGGATGTAACCACGAGAATCTTGGCCAAGGTGTTTCACCCCTAAGGAAGAAGGACTGTTCAGCCCCTGAAAAACATCTCTTGAAAACTACTGCAGTCGGACAGCCTTGGCTGGAATTCGGCTTTTGGCCTTTTTCCTACTTCGTTTGAGCCGTTTTCGCTACGTTTTAGAGATGCTTGGAAAATGCGGCAGTATCCGTTAAAGCCGAATGATGTTCAACACGTCGCCCGACAGGCTGACCTGTACGCCCGCCCCCCACATCGGATCGCGACGCAGGTCTTCGGAAACCTTGTAATGGCCTGCGATGGAGATCAGTTCAGCGCTCAATTGCTGACAGAAAATCCGCGCCTTGGTGTCACCCTTGACCCCGGCCAGCGCACGACCGCGCATCGGGCCGTATACATGGATGTTGCCATCGGCGAGAAGTTCCGCCCCCGGACTGACCGAAGACACCACCACCAGATCGCCACCTTGCGCATAGATCTGTTGGCCACCACGTACTGGCGTGGTGATTACGCGGGTCGGTTTGACGGTCGGCTCAGGCGGCTTTTCCGGCTTCTTCGGTGCAATGGGTTCGGCAGTTTCCAGCGGCCGTTCACGGGCGCCGGACGGCGGCAGCACCGGGATGTCGATGGCGATGGCGGCGGCGATGTCTTCGATGCGACTGGCGCGGATCGCCAGGGTGCGCAGGCCGTGCTGGCGGCACACGCGCATCAGGCCCGGCAGATCGACCGCGCCTTCGCCCGGCGGCAGCTTGTCCAGCGCCAGGACCAGCGGCGCGTTGCTGAAGAAGTTCGGTGCCTGGGCGACTTTGGCGGCCAGTTGCCGATCGAGGCTGTCCAGGTCGTTACGGGACAGCTCCAGCACCGTGATGGCGAGCATGCTGCCCTTCAACTGGAACACGGGATCTTGGTCTGGCGATTCGTTTTGGCTCATGTCGGCATACAACGGCTTGTCACTAAAAGTGCCGAGACTTATAACGAGAACGCCCGCCAGCCGCAAGCCGGGCTGAACGATGTAGAATGCGCGGCCACTTATTTACGGAAGCTTTAATGGATCGCCCGCGTTTTCGAAAAGCATTTCTTGCTCCACGCTTCTGGCCGCTCTGGTGCGGCCTGGGGCTGTTGTGGCTGACGGTGCAGTTGCCCTATCCGGCATTGCTGTCCATCGGTCGTTTTCTCGGCGCCCTGATGTATCGCTTCGCCGGCGACCGGCGGCGCATTGCCAAGCGCAATCTGGAACTGTGTTTCCCGGAAAAGTCCGCCGCCGAGCGCAAACGCCTGCTCAAGGAAAATTTCGCCTCCACCGGCATCGCATTCTTTGAAATGGCGATGAGCTGGTGGTGGTCCCGTCAGCGTCTGGCAAAACTGGCCCATGTCGAAGGCCTCGAGCACCTGCAAAAGGCCCAGCGCGAAGGCAAGGGCGTGATTCTGATGGCGGTGCATTTCACCACCCTGGAAATCGGCGCGGCGCTGCTCGGCCAGCAGCACACCATCGACGGCATGTACCGCGAACACAAGAACCCGCTGTTCGATTTCATCCAGCGTCAGGGCCGCGAGCGGCACAATCTCGATTCGCTGGCGGTGGAGCGCGACGACGTGCGCGGCATGCTCAAGCTGCTGCGTTCCGGGCGCGCGATCTGGTACGCGCCGGATCAGGACTACGGCGCCAAACAAAGCATCTTCGTGCCGCTGTTCGGCATTCAGGCCGCCACGGTCACCGCCACCAGCAAGTTCGCCCGACTGGGCAAGGCGCTGGTGGTGCCGTTCACTCAGGAGCGTCTGGCCGACGGCAGCGGCTATCGTCTGGTGATCCATCCGCCGCTGGAAGGGTTCCCGGGCGAGACCGAAGAAGCCGATTGCATCCGCATCAATCAGTGGGTGGAAGGCGTGTTGCGCGATTGCCCCGAGCAGTACCTGTGGGCGCACCGGCGCTTCAAGAGCCGTCCGCCGGGCGAGCCGAAGCTGTACGCCAAACGTCGTTGATTCACCTCATCCCATAAGCACCACGGAGCGTTGCAATGAGCCCAGCTGAACCGGTCACAGGTTTGATTCTTTCCGGCGGCGGGGCTCGGGCGGCGTATCAGGTGGGGGTGCTGGCGGCGATTGCCGAACTGCTGCCGCTGGGCGCGGACAATCCGTTCCCGGTGATCGTCGGCACCTCGGCCGGGGCGATCAACGCAGTCAGCCTCGCCAGCGGCGCCACGGACTTTCGGGCCGCCATCGAACGCCTGACCCTGTTCTGGCAAGGCTTTCGCAGCCATCGCGTGCTGCGCAGCGACTGGCCGGGGGTGATCCGCCAGGCCAGCCGTTTCGTCAGTCACAGTTTGTTGGGCATGGGCCGGCAATTGCCGGTGGCGCTGCTCAACAGCTCGCCGCTGCGTCATCTGCTCAATGAAAAACTGCACATGCCCGGCATCGCCGAATCCATCGCTCGCAAGCAATTGCATGCGGTGGCGGTGACTGCGTTCGGCTACGAATCCGGACAAGCGGTGACCTTCTATCAGGGCGGCGGCAGCATCGATGCCTGGCTGCGCCATCGACGCATCGGCGTGCCGACGCAATTGACCGTGGAGCACTTGCTCGCCAGTTCGGCGATCCCGCTGTTGTTCGCCCCGGTGAAAATCGGCGAGGAATTCTTTGGCGATGGCGCGGTGCGGCAATCGGCACCGATCAGCCCGGCGCTGCACCTGGGCGCGAGCCGGGTGCTGGTGGTGGGCGTCAGCGGCAACCCGCGCGGTTTCGATCCGGCACAACCGCTGGAGCGCACTTACACCGGTCAGCAGCCGACGCTGGCGCAGATCGGCGGGCACATGCTCAACAGCACCTTCATTGACAGCCTGGAAAGCGATATTGAACTGCTCCAGCGTCTGAACCAGTTCAGCCATCTAATGCCTGAAGGCACGCCGATACGCACGCTGGGTGTGGCGCCGGTGGAAGTGTTGGTGATCTCGCCAAGTCAGCCGATCGATGAAATCGCGGCGCGGCATCGTCAGGAACTGCCGGCGGCGTTGCGGCTGTTCTTGCGCGGGCCGGGGGCGACCAAAACGAGCGGGGCAGGGGTGTTGAGTTATTTGCTGTTCGAGGCGGGGTATTGCAGTGAACTGATCGACCTTGGACGGCGCGATGCGCTGGCCAAGCGCGATGAGCTGTGCCGGTTTCTCGGGATTGGCGAGGCGGTGGTTCCGGCCTGAAATCAGTGGTGCAGCAATCGCCAGCAGACTGGCTCCCACCGGGATTTGTGTCGTGCACAAAACCAATGTGGGAGCGAGCTTGCTCGCGATGGCGTCCGTGAGGACGCCGCCGGATCAGAAGTGGAACTTCACCAGGAAGCTGGTCACGTTCTGATTGGTGGTGAAGCCACGGGTGTCGTCGATCCCGTACTTGTCTTTCCAGTAGTCGTATTCAACACCGACGTACAACTGCTTCTCGCCGAAATTCAGCGCCTTGCCCAGGTCGTATTTCACTTGTGGGTTGAAGTGCAGGTTGGCGTGGTATTCGCCTTTGCTGTTGACGTCGTTGTCGACCACCCAGTCCATGTAGCCGTCGATCAGCACGTTCGAGTTGCCGACCGGAATGGTGTAGGACCAGACCGGCGTGATCTGCCAGACGTTGTCACCCGGGCGCGAACCTTCGGTGTGGCGCTGGTAGAAGTTCAGCTGGAAGTAGTCGAAGCCCGGAATCGCCAGGTCGAAGCCTGGACCGATCAGGTAGGACTCGACGTCGCCTTCGCCGAACTCGTAGGTCATGGCCAGCAGCACGTCTTTGATCGGGCCGAATTCGATCTTCTGGTCGAGCACCTTGCCCAGCGAGATACGTGGCTGGAACTCACCGTAATAGGTGTTGTTGCCGACGCCACCGTCAGGCTTGCCGTTGTAGAAAATCTTGTCGACGAACAGGAAGTTGTCGCCGTACTTCCACGCATCGGCGTGCTCGAAGGTGACGGTCTGCTGGATGGCCGGGTTGACCTTGAAGTCTTTGCCGTACAGGTAGGTCAGGCTGTTGTTCTGCCATTGCAGCAGGCCGTCGGCCATGGCCTGGCCCCCCGCCAGCATGGTTCCCGCAAGCATCAGGCTGGTGCTCATACGTTTCATTCGGTTGCTCCCAAAGTAGGTATTCCACGTTTATTTTTTTGAGTCGGCGCTCTGGTGTGGCGCCTTTTTTCATTGCTGCAAAAATCATCCATCCGGTCAGCTTTCATGCTGTTAGCAAGAGCTGAGCCAAGGCTTTTCGAAAAGCAAAAAAACGCCCGTCGGCTGCTGAAAAACAGTCGATTGAGCGTGTTTTCGGGACGCCTCGGTACTGACCGGGGCCGGGATAAGTTGGCCCGTCGGTCAGGAATTAAATCCGGGCTTTTTTTTAGACCGAATTCAGGAGGCCGCGGAGAATACTGACTCAACGGCCAGGCCTCAAGTGCCCCGCAACAGAGCACCGACGACAGGTAGGCGGCACGGTTGCGGGTCATCTTAGAAGTGCACCTTCACCAGCAGGCTGGCGGTGTTCTGATTGGTGTCGAGGTTGTGGCTGCTTTCGACCCCGTATTTGTTCTTCCAGTAGCTGTATTCGGTGCCGACATACAGCTGCTTCTGACGGCAGCCGAGAGCTTTGCCCAGGTCGTATTTGATCTGCGGATTGATGTGCAGGTTGGCGTGATAGGTGCCACGCGAGTTCTCGTCGTTGTCGACGACCCAGTCGAGATAGCCGTCGATCAGCACGTCGGAATTGCCCAGCGGAAAGCTGTAGGACCAGCCCGGGGTGATCTGCCAGACACCATCGCCCGGGCGCGGGCCTTCGGTCTGACGACGGAAGATGTTCAGGGTGACGTAGTTGAAGCCCGGTACCTTCAGGTCGAAACCGGGGCCGATCAGATAGGCCTCGCTCTCGCCTTCGCCGTACTCGTAGGTCATCGCCAGCAGCACGTCCTTGATCGGGCCGAATTCGATCTTCTGGTCGAAGATCTTGCCGAACGAGAAGCGCGGGGTGAATTCGCCGTAGTAGGTGTGCGGGCCTTTGTTGCGGTCTTCCTTGCCGTTGTAGAAGATCTTGTCGACGAACAGGAAGTTGTCGCCGTACTTCCACTTGTCGGCGTGCTCGAACGTCACCGTCTGCTGGATCGACGGGTTGATCGCGAAGTTCTTGCCGTACAGGTAGCTCAGGCTGTTGGTCTGCCACAGCAATAAATCGCCGGCCATGGCTTGTGATGCGGCCAGCAGGCCGCCGCTCAACAACACGTTGGTTTGAGTCCGGATCATCTGTTGCTCCCTCTTGTTTTTATTGTTTGAGGCGCAGAGCTGCTCTTCCCCTTGTGGGAGCGAGCCTGCTCGCGAAGGCGTTCTTTCAGTCAACTGAAGGGTTGAATGTCATACCGCTTTCGCGAGCAGGCTCGCTCCCACAAGGGCACATCGGTGTTGCTGTTAATGCTGGTGTGCGTGACAGTCGTTGATGGCCGCGCGCTCGGCGCCGCCCAGGATGTTGAACAACAGGTTCAGCGTCAGTGCGCTGAGGGTGGCCATGGCGATCCCGCTGTGGGTGATCGGGCTCATCCACAATGGCAGGTGGGCGAAGAATTCCGGGCGCACCACCGGGATCAGGCCCATGCCGATGCTCACCGCCACCAGCAATTGATTGCGTCGGTCACCGATGTCGGCTTCCTGCAGGATCTTGATGCCGGTGGCTGCCACCATGCCGAACATCGCAATCGCCGCACCACCGAGTACCGCCGGTGGAATCGATGCCACCAGGAACGCCGCTTTCGGCAGCAGGCTGAGGACGATCAACAGACCGCCGGCAACGATGGTCACCGAGCGGCAGCGCACGCCGGTCATCTGCACCAGGCCGATGTTCTGCGCGAAAGAGGAGTGGGTGAAGGTGTTGAAGAAACCGGCAACGAACGATGCGCCGGCATCACACAACAAGCCGCGACGCAGCATGCGCGGGCAGACTTCCTGGCCGGTGATCTTGCCCAGCGCCAGGAACATCCCGGTGGACTCGACGAAGATGATCACCACCACCAGACACATCGACAGGATCGGCGCCAGTTCGAACTTCGGCACGCCGAAATGCAGCGGGGTGACGAACTGAACCCACGGCGCGTTGGCCATGCCGCTCAGATCGACCATGCCGATGGCGCCGCAGAGCACGTAGCCCAGGCACATGCCGATCAGCACGGAGATGTTGACCCAGAAACCGCGCATGAAGCGGTGGATCAGCAGAATGGTCGCCAGCACCAAAGCGGCGATGGCCAGATAAATCGGCGAACCGAATTGAGCGGCGCCAGCGCCGCCACCGGCCCAGTTCACGGCCACGGGGAACAGCGACAGACCGATCGAGGTGATGACCGTGCCGGTCACCAGCGGCGGGAAGAAGCGTACGACCTTGGACATGAACGGCGCGATGATCATGCCGAAGAACCCGGCAGCGATGGTCGCGCCGAAGATTCCCTGCAGACCGATGCCGGGCATGCCGGCCATGGCGACCATGCTGCCGACGGCGGCGAAACTGGCGCCCATCATCACCGGCATGCGGATGCCCATCGGGCCTATCCCCAAGGATTGCACGATGGTGGCGATGCCGGCGACCAGCAGGTCGGCGTTGATCAGGAAGGCGATTTCTTCACGACTCAGGCCAGCGGCCTGTCCGATGATCAGCGGTACCGCGATGGCGCCGCCGTACATCAGCAGAACATGTTGCAAACCGACCAGGATCAGTTGCAAAAGGGGCAAACGCTGAATGGCGGGTGCGTCGGGGATGCGCGCTTTGGACAGCTCGGACATGCAACACCTCGGATCTTTTTTATTCTTGTGATGAACAGCAGCCGGGTTGCTTGCCGCTGTTCTCTTTGCATCAGGCGGACCGCAGTGCGGCCATTCGCGGGCAAGCCCGCTCCCGCAGGGATTGATGATGTCCCTGGGGGAGCAAGCTTGCTCGCGAGGTTTTTACGGCTTAGTTGGTCTGGGCTCCCTGGGCGATCCATGCACCGATCAGGTCACGTTCCTGCTGGGTCATCTGCGTGATGTTGCCCAGTGGCATGATCTGCGTGGTGATGGCTTGCGCCTGGATCCGCGCCGCGTTCTGGCGGATCTGCTCGGGGGTGTCGAACATCACACCGGCCGGGGCAGCGCTGAACAGCGGGCTGGTCGGTTTGGCCGAATGGCAGACCGCGCAGCGTTCCTGGATCACGTTGTGCACCTTGTCGAACGCAGGACCTGCGTTGGATGCCTGAGCCGGAGCAGCGGCGGGTGCAGCAGGTGCAGCAGCGGCGGCCGGTTGTGCCGCTTCAGCCGGTTTCGCGCCACCACCCAGGGCCGTTTCCGGCAGCGGCTGGTACTCGATTTTCGCAGGAGCCTTGGCCACTTCCGGCGCGGTCGGCATCGGCGCAGGGCCGGTGACGTACGCCAGGGTGATCATGCCCACCGCTGCCACCGGCAGGGTCCAGGCGAACTTGTGGCTGTCGTGACGGGTGTTGAAGTAGTGACGCACCAACACCGCCAACACTGCGATCCCGGCCAGGATCAGCCAGTTGTACTGGCTGCCGTAAGTGCTCGGGAAGTGGTTGCTGATCATGATGAACAGCACCGGCAGGGTGAAGTAGTTGTTGTGACGCGAGCGTAGCAGGCCTTTGGCCGGCAGTGCCGGATCCGGCGTGCGGTTCTCGGCAATCGCGGCCACCAGTGCGCGTTGCGCCGGCATGATGATGCGGAACACGTTGCCGACCATGATGGTGCCGATGATCGCGCCGACGTGCAGGTACGCACCACGACCGCTGAACACCTTGCTGAAGCCAAACGCCGCGCCGATGATCAGCACGAACAGGATGAAGCCGAGCAGGGCGGGTTTCTTGCCGAGGGGCGAATCGCAGAGGAAGTCGTAGATGAACCAGCCGGCGATCAGCGAACCGATGCCGATGGCCACGCCTTCAGGGCCGGTCAGGCCGCTGCCGGGTGCCACGAGGTAAAGCACGGGGTTGGAGTAGAACACCACGCAGAGCAGCGCGATCCCCGACATCCAGGTGAAATAGGCTTCCCATTTGAACCAGTGCAGGTTCTCCGGCATCGACGGAGGGGCCAGTTTGTATTTTTCCAGGTGATAGATACCGCCGCCGTGGATCGCCCACAGATCACCGGCAAGACCGGTTTTCGGGTTGACGCGGTTGAGGTTGTTCTCCAGCCAGACGAAGTAGAACGACGCGCCGATCCAGGCCACGCCAGTGATCATGTGAACCCAGCGCACGCTCAGGTTCAGCCATTCCAACAGATGTGCTTCCACAGTCTTTACCTCTCGCCTGTCACTCTTGTTGTCGAGTGATCAGACCTTCTCTTATTGGTGGGGGGCGAGGATCAAACGCTCATCCTCTTTGAAAAAATGCTCATCGCAGTTATTGCCTGTGCCACTGCGATCAACCACCAGGAAGTCATCCCGCTTTTCGATCGTCAGCACCGGGTGGTGCCAGACGCCGCGATGGTAATTGATGCCCTGCCTGCCGTTGGTGACGAAGGCGCGGACCAAGCCTGATACAGGTACATCGCCAAGTGGCGCGACCACGATCAGAAAGGGGTTGCCGAGCAGCGGAATAAAAGCCTGGCTGCCCAGCGGATGGCGTTCCAGCATGCTCACGGTCAGCGGCATGTCCTGCGCGTCGGCGCGGAAGATGCTGATGATCGCGTTGTCCTCGGGCGTCGCGGTTTCGACCGTCGCCAGTTTGTGGAAGCGCATGGTCGAACCGTTGTTGATCATGAAGTGATCGCTGCCGTCGGTTTCGATCACGTCACCGAAGGGGGCGAAGGCTTCTTTGGTCAGCGGTTCAATCGTCAATGTGCGCATGCTGTTCTTTTCCGAATTCTGTGTTGTTGGTTCTGCTTTGTGTGAGGAGGGAGCAAGCTCCCCCCTTACAGGATTCAACGCTTACTTGGCGACCTTGCCGAACAGGCGCAGGCGGCTTACACCACCGTCCGGGAACACGTTCAGACGGATGTGGGTGATCGGGCCCAGTGCCTTGATCTGCTCGACGAAGGTGTGTTCGGCGTGCATTTCCAGCTTCTGGCTCGGCAGCAGTTCGCGCCAGAACAGCGACTGGGTTTCGATCTGGCTGTCGGTGCCGCCTTTTACGAAGGCGCCCTGGATCGAGCAGCTGTCCGGGTAGTTGCCCTTGAAGTGCAGGGTGTCGACGACGATTTTCTCGATCTCGCCCGGGTGGCCCAGCGCGACGATGACCCAGTCATTGCCAGGCGTGCGACGGCGTGCGGTTTCCCAGCCGTCGCCCATGTTGATGCCGCGGCCCGGGTTGAGGATATTGCTCATGCGGCCGAAGTGTTCGTCGGAGCAGGCGAGG
Organism: Pseudomonas sp. 91RF; assembly: GCF_003576265.1. Lineage (NCBI taxonomy): Bacteria > Pseudomonadati > Pseudomonadota > Gammaproteobacteria > Pseudomonadales > Pseudomonadaceae > Pseudomonas > Pseudomonas sp. 91RF. The sequence goes on along the minus strand of NZ_QWFC01000030.1, from coordinate 97,768 downwards.
GCGCGGCCACCGTTGAGGGCTGCTGCCAGGTCGACTTGCTCGTTGTCGCCAACCGCCGACCAGTCGCGGAACGGAATGCCGTACACGCGCAGACGGGCCACGCCGCCATCCGGGTAGATGTTGAAGCGCAGGTGGCTGAAGGCCTTGTCGTTGCTGATTTCGTGGTAGTGGTGGCTGTTGCCTTGCAGCTCGACGGCCGACAGCACTTCAGTCCACTGGGTGTTTTCGTCCGGCTCGCCCGAGGCCAGGAAGCACGCTTCCAGGGAGGCCGATGGCGGGAAGTTGCCGGTGAAGAATGAAGTGTCGATGTCCACGCCTTTGATCGAACCCGGTACGCCCAGGCGGATTACCGCGCTGTCGTAGCCTTCGAAGCGCTTGCGGCGGGATTCCCAGCCGTCCATCCACTTGCCGTTGTCGTCGAACACGCCCTCCTTCCACACGGCCGGGGTCGGCTGAAACAGACGATTGGCGTCTGCGAACCAGTCATCGGTGACCGAGATGATTTTGGTGCCCAGGCGGGCATCGGCCAGGTTGACGAACTTCTCGAAAGGTACGGCGTAAGCTTTCATTCTTCTTGTCTGCCTTTAAATAAGTGGCTGGGGATGCTTGCGAGGCCCTGGGCGTTCTCCGCGTCTGACACGCTCGGGCCAGGCTTGCTAAAGAGTCAGTAAACGGAACAGGGCAATCTTGTTGATCTCCGCCAGCGCACATTTGAACTCGGTGTCGACCGGGTTGTGAATGCGCGTTTCGAACGCCGCGAGGATCTGATGCCGGTTGCTGCCTTTTACCGCCATGATGAAGGGAAACTTGAACTTGGCCTTGTAGGCGTCGTTCAGCTCGGTGAAGCGAGAAAACTCTTCGGCCGTGCATTGGTGAATACCGGCGCCAGCCTGTTCATTGGTGCTGGCTTCGGTCAACTGGCCCTGGACGGCAGCTTTGCCGGCCAGGTCCGGGTGAGCGTTGATCAGTGCCAGCTGACTGGCGTGATCGGCGCTCAACAGGATGTCGCTCATGCGCTGGTGCAGGGTTTCGATCTGGTCGATCGACGCGTCCTGGCCCAGGTCGAAGGCCTTCTCGGCCACCCATGGCGAATGTTCGTAGATGTCGGCGAAGGCTTTGACGAAGGCGTCGCGGCTCAGGGTCGACGGTTTCAGGGTTTGAAAGGTGCTCATTTGGCAGCCCCTTGGTACGGGTGGGTTTCATGCCAGTGACGGGCGATGTCGACGCGGCGGCTGAACCACACCTGTTCATGACTTTTAGCGTATTCGATAAAGCGTTTGAGCGAAGCCAGACGCGCCGGACGGCCCACCAGACGGCAGTGCAGGCCGATCGACAGCATCTTCGGTGCTTCGGCGCCTTCGGCATAAAGCACGTCGAACGCGTCCTTCAGGTATTCGAAGAAATCGTCGCCCTTGTTGAAACCCTGGACCTGGGTGAAGCGCATGTCGTTGGTGTCCAGTGTGTACGGGATCACCAGGTGCGGCTTGCCGGTCGGGTTGTTCGGTTCCCAGTAGGGCAGGTCGTCGTCGTAGGTGTCGCAGTCGTAGAGGAAACCGCCTTCTTCCATCACCAGACGACGGGTGTTCGGGCCGGTGCGGCCGGTGTACCAGCCCAGTGGGCGCTCGCCGGTGAGTTCGGTGAGGATGCGGATCGCTTCGAGCATGTGCTCGCGCTCCTGAGCCTCGTCCATGTACTGGTAGTCGATCCAGCGATAGCCGTGGCTGCAGATCTCGTGACCGGCTTCGACCATCGCGCGGATCACGTCCGGATGACGTTGGGCGGCCATGGCCACGGCAAAGATGGTCAGCGGAATGTCGAATTCCTTGAACAGTTTCAGGATCCGCCAGACGCCGGCACGGCTGCCATACTCGTAAAGCGATTCCATGCTCATGTTGCGCGCGCCTTGCAGCGGTTGAGCGGCAACCATTTCCGAGAGGAAGGCTTCCGATTCTTTGTCGCCGTGCAGGATGTTGCGCTCGCCGCCTTCTTCGTAATTGAGCACGAACGACAGGGCGATCCGGGCATTGCCCGGCCAGTGTGGGTGAGGAGGGTTACTGCCGTAACCGATCAGGTCGCGTGGGTAGTCAGCGCTCACTGCAGTCTTCCTTCTTATTCGTTGACAGATTGTGTGGCGCCCTGAAGTTTGGATGGCAGGCTGGCGTCACAGCGATGGGCTGATTGTATACAACTTTATTCTCAATTTGTAAGCCTGAATTTTCGCATTTTTCACCGGCTGTCATCTTTTGCTGTTGATGGCGTGAACCTGCAAGAAACCTGCCTGACCAGTCAGCTAATGGTTCAAGGGTTCAATGAATGCATGGTTATCGGGCAGATCCCCGGGAAATCGCAGGATGGCGGAGGTGAGCGGAAAAATGTCGTTTTTATTGTGTACAATTTTTTTGAAAAGTGTCTTAATCAGTCGCTCGCCGCAGCTTTTCGTGCTCCGAAACGGTGCGGTCTCCTTTTCAACTGACTTCGGGAGGCGCGAAGTCTGACTGCTCCACGCAGGCAGGCGCGCAGAATCAATGGGACGTTTGACAACACACGTTTTGGACGCTGCACACGGTTGCCCGGGCGGCTCGATCAAGGTCGAGCTGTACCGCGTTGAAGGTTCGCACCTGGAATTGGTCGCCAGTGCGCTTACCAACAGCGATGGCCGGGTCGATGCGCCGCTGCTGCAAGGCGATGACTACCGTACCGGTGTCTATCAGGTTCAGTTCCACGCCGGCGATTACTACCGCGCCCGTGGCGTCCAGTTGCCGGAGCCGGCATTCCTGGACGTGGTGGTGTTGCGGTTCGGCATTTCTGCCGAACAGGATCACTACCACGTACCGTTGCTGATCTCGCCTTACAGCTATTCCACGTACCGGGGCAGCTGACCCCCAAGCAGCTGCCTCCACCGGGAAGCGACTGCGCATATAGCTTCTTTGGTCTTTCGCCCGCTCACACTGCGGGCTTTTTTTCGTCTCGCCAAAAGCGTTCCGGATTACAGGTTCGCAATCGTTCCGAGCCTCGACTCATCATCCCTGACGATGAAAATGCTGTCCGGTTGCGAAGCATGAATCTGAGATCCGCCCTTGAGCCACACCAGTCTGTTTTCAGCGTGCGCCTGAAGCATTTCCTGTAATGCCGGGTATCCGACCTGGGTGTTCAATCGGGCGTCGGCAGCGTCGGGACCGGAATTCAAGGGCTGATGAATTTTCCTGCCCCTGACGCGGTGCAGGCTGATGAAGAAGACAAAGGGATGATTCTCCCGACGAAACACCAGGGCCGGGAAGGAAGATGAAGGCGTTGGCGTGAAAACATCATAGCCCTGGCGATTCAGGATGTTGGCCATGAGCCGCTTGAGCTCAACGCCTGACTGCGTCGTTTTGAAATAATCCCCCTCTTGTCTTGTGAGGTCGAAGTCCAGTCGCTGCAGGGGGCCTTCCGGGGTCAGGGTTGGCAATTCCAGTGTACGGCTGAGCCCTGGCCCGCCGCTGGATGTAGCCAGCGTCGGCAGCATCAGTAATGGATCGGCCAGTGGCGGATGAGGCGTGCTGTTACCGCGTTTCCAATCGTTGAACGTTTGCCTGAGGCGAGTCAGACCCACGCCGGTTGCCATATCCCCATCGTTGGCCAGACCGAATTGATGTCTGGCTACCTTGTTCATCGAGGTATCCGACAACAGTGGAAAATAAGTGGCGATGTACTGCTTCAGCGGATATTGAAAGGGCAGGTTCGGATCGACCTCCCACTGATTGGCGGGGGGAACGCGGATCGCTCCCCTGGGTTGCTGCATCAGGTCAGTGCCAAGGATGCGTTCCATGTAGTCGAAGTCGTACACCCAGTGTTCCGGATTCTTGATGTAGACGATCGGGTGATCCGGGTCAGTACCGCGCGGCACCAGCAGAAAGCGGATGCCATCGACTTCAATACTGCCGATGGATGCCTGCTGGGGAGGCGCGTCCCATTTTTTCCAGGGATCGGACCATTCCTCACCCGTCGCGGTGGAGGAGCGTTTGGGCGCGACAACGTCTTGCGGATCATCATCCGGGTTTCGCAGGCGCTTGAGCGTCAATCTGGAATCGCTGCCGCCGGTACTCTCGTCGCTGGGTTTCACGCGCCAGGTAAGGGTGTCTTCCACCCGTTCGAGGCGTGGACCGGAAGGTCTGAAGTCGCTGTTCAATCTGGCCCGGAAATGGTTCTCCGAATCAATGCCCAGCAATACGGTGCCCCCTTCCTGAAGATCCACGAAGTGCCTCTGCGTTCCGAGTTCCCGAATGCCGGAAAGCGCATTCGGCGCGGGAAGTCTGGATAGCTGATTGGGTGGAAGGAAAAAATGCTCGATCGGCGCATGGACCACGACATGGGTGATATGGGTCTCGGCCGGAAGGTCGACGATCTCCAGAGGTGCATGCAGGGAGGAGCTTGATTGAACCGGCGTCCTCGGGTGATCGACGGTTACTCGGTCTTCGCCGTGGGGCGCGATGTTCAGCGGCAATCTGTGGAGTGCCGGAGGCCCGATGTCGGGAAGAGTGAAAGGCGTTTCGGGGGAGGTGGTCGATGCACCGGGTTTTATTGGGCGTTTGGGGCTCATGGGTATTTCACTCGCAAGGTCGATTCACGTTGATCAGGCCAGAAGAGGCTGGATGTTCGGTGAATCAACGCTGCGAGGTGCGGTACATATATCTATGCGCCAGGCGAAATATTGACGGGTGTTGCCCGCTCTCGATGGCCTCAGTGACTGCTCAACAATGAGGCTGCACCTGCGCCGCCAAACAGTCCGGCACTGATGCGGTTGAACCAGCTCTGGCCCTTGCCGCTGCGCAGGTAACGTGCGGCACCGTGGGCGCCGAGGCCGTAGGTCAATTTGCACAGCAGATCAAGCACGGTCCAGGTCGCGATCATCACCAGCAGTTGTGGCAGAAACGGCTGTTCGGCGCTGAGGAATTGCGGCAGAAACGCGGCGAAGAACAGGATGTCTTTCGGATTGCTGGCGCCCAGCATGAATGCACGTCCGAAGAGTGCGCGAAAGCGTGGAACCGGTGCCGCCTGCGGCACTTCTGCACCAACCGATGGCTGACGCGATTGCTGCCAGCTCTGCCAGGCGAGGTAGAACAGGTACATCGCACCGACGATCTTCAGCGCGCTGAAGAGTTTTTCCGACGCCAGCAGCAGGGCGCCCAGCCCCAGGGCCGAAGCGCTGAGCAGGCAGATCGACGCACTGACACCACCGAGAAACGCCGGGTAGGAACGGCGCAAACCGTAATTCAGACTGTTGCTGATCATCAGCAACGACAGTGGCCCCGGAATCAGGATCACCACCAGCGCAGCGCCGCTGAACAGCAGCCAGGTTTCCAGACTCATCACTTGCTCCTTTTTATCGTTATCAAGAATGTGCAAAAGCCCCACCCGGTGGGGTGAGGCTGTTTTGAAGCGTGAACCGCGTAGCGCTTACAGGAAGATGAACTTGGCGATGAAGATCGCGCAGAGCACCCACAGGCTGACCGAAATCTCTTTGTACTTACCGGTGCCGGCCTTCAGCGCGACATAGGTGATGAAGCCCAGCGCGATGCCGTCGGCGACCGAGAAGGTCAGAGGCATCATGATCGCGGTGACGATGGCCGGAATGCTGTCGGTCGCTTCGTCCCATTCGATGTGCGCCATGCCGCCCATCATCAGCATCGCTACATAAATCAGCGCGCCTGCGGTTGCATAGGCGGGAATCATGCCGGCCAGCGGGGCAAAGAACATCGCGGCTATAAATAGCACACCTACGGTCACTGCGGTAAGACCAGTCCGACCACCAGCGGCTACACCGGCGGCACTTTCCACGTAACTGGTGACCGGCGGTACGCCGACGACAGCACCGAATACGCTGGAGGCGGAGTCGGCTTTCATCGCGCGGGAGAGGTTTTCGATGCGGCCGTCAGCGCCCACCAGATTGGCGCGCTGGGCAACGCCCATCAGGGTGCCGGCGGTGTCGAACATGTGTACGAAGAGGAAGGCGAGCACCACGCTGATCATGCTGACGTTGAATACGCCGGCGACGTTCATGGCCATGAAGGTCGGCGCCAGGCTTGGCGGGGCGGACATGATGCCCTCGTAGTGCACCAGCCCGATGCCCCAGCCGGCCAGGGTCACGGTGATGATGCTGATGAGGATCGCGCCGAACACTTTGTGGTAGCTGAGGATCGCGATCATCAGGAAGCAGATGGCGGCAAGCAGCGGGCCGGGTTCACGCAGCGAGCCGAGCTTGATCAGCGTGGCCGGGCTGTCGACAACGATGCCGGCGGTTTTCAGGCCGATCAGCCCGAGGAACAGACCCACGCCGGCACCCATCGCAAAGCGCAGGCTGACCGGGATGCTGTTGAGCAGCCATTCGCGAATCCGCGAAAAGGTTAGGATCATGAACAGCACGCCCGAGACGAACACCGCACCGAGGGCGGTTTCCCAGTTGTAGCCCATGGTGCCGACCACGGTGTACGTGAAGAATGCGTTGAGGCCCATGCCCGGCGCCAGGCCCACCGGCCAGTTGGCGTACAGGCCCATCAGCAGGCAGCCCAGTGCGGCGGCGATGCAGGTGGCGACGAAGGCTGCACCGTGATCGATCCCGGCATCGGCCATGATGTTCGGGTTGACGAAAATGATGTAGGCCATGGTGATGAAGGTTGTCAGACCGGCGATCAGCTCGGTCTTCACCGTGGTGCCATGCAAGCTGAGTTTAAAGAGGCGCTCCAGCAGGCCATTGCGTAACGGCGGCGAGAGTTCCAGCGTCGATGCTTCGGATTTGCGGCTTTCCACAGCGAGTACTCCTCAAGAGTTTTATTGTTATTTCCAGGGCCGGACCCTATGAGGGGGTGGCAGCGGCCCTTTGAGGCATACGCGAATTTGTTGACCATGCGGTCAGGAACTCGCACGCAGTGGATTATGCTTTTGTATACAAATAAAGCAAATAATGTTTTTGGTTTGTGGACGAAAGTTTTGAGGATCGCGCTATATCAATCGGCCGAGCGGTTTTTCCCCAACGCCATATTCACCCTGAGCCAGCCGTTGACCGCCGTTTCTCCCGCTTCGGCAAACACCCGCTCCAGTAATTTCACCTGCTCGCGGCGCAATGCCTGCTCAAATTTCGCGCCTTCGACGGTCAGCGTCAGGAGCCGTTTACGTTTGTCTTCTTCGGACGCCACGCTGTCCACCAGATGCATTTCCTGCAACTGACGCAATGGCATATTCAGCGCCTGCTTGCTGACGCCGAGCAGCGCGAGCAACTCCTTGACGCTCAGGTTCGGATAACGCGCGATGAAAAACACGATGCGCTGATGCACACGGGACAGGCCGCGACGCTCAAGCATTTCGTCAGCCTTGGCGGTGAACGCCTGGTAACCGAAGAAAAACGCTTCCATGGCTTGTTGTTGGCTGGCGCAGTTTTTAAGGTCAAGCATATTGACTATTCCAGTGAGGGTGACGTAATTTCAGTCAATAAGTTTGACTCATTTTTCCCACGCCTCGCTAGCGGTGACTTCCATGGCTTTTTCCGAACGTGTCTCGCGTCTCAAAAGTTCTCTGATCCGTGAAATCCTTGCTGCGGCCCAGCGCCCGGAAGTCATGTCTTTCGCGGGTGGCTTGCCGGCTGAAGCGATGCTGCCGAAGGTTGAATGGGCCGACATGCCGCTGTCTCTCGGCCAGTACGGCATGAGCGAAGGCGAGCCCGCGTTGCGCGAAGCGCTGGCGGCAGAGGCGAGGGCGTTGGGGTTGCCGTGTGAGGCGAGTCAGGTGCTGGTGGTCAGTGGTTCCCAGCAAACCCTCGATCTGGCGGCCAAGCTGTACATCGACAAGGGCACCGAAATCCTGCTCGAAGCACCGACCTATCTGGCAGCCTTGCAGATTTTCCAACTGTTCGGCGCCGATTGCCTGACCGTACCTCTGGAAGCTGACGGTCCGAACCTCGCGCAATTGCGCCAGCGTCTGGAGCAATATCGTCCAGCGTTCATTTACCTGATCCCGACCTTCCAGAACCCGTCCGCCGTACGCTACAGCGAAGCCAAGCGCGAAGCTGTTGCGGCGCTGCTCGATGAATTCGGCGTGACCCTGATCGAAGACGAGCCTTACCGCGAACTGACCTTCGACGGCGGCAGCGCCCAACCGATTGCTGGTCGTCTGAAGAAATCCAGCTGGATCTACACCGGCACCGTATCGAAAACCCTGTTGCCGGGCCTGCGCGTCGGCTACCTGATCGCCAGCCCGGATCTGTTTCCGCATCTGCTCAAACTCAAGCAGTCGGCGGATCTGCACACCAACCGCATTGGCCAATGGCAGGCGTCGCAGTGGATCGGCAGTGAAAAATATCAGCAGCACTTGAGTGAATTACGCGGCTTCTACCGTCAGCGCCGCGATGCTTTTCAATCAGCGCTGGAAACCCATTTCGCCGATCTGGCGGACTGGAACACACCGCAGGGCGGGCTGTTTTTCTGGCTGATTCTTAAACAGCCGCTGGACACGCGCACCTTGCTCAATACCGCGCTGGCCAACGATGTGGCGTTCATGCCGGGCGAACCGTTCTTCCCCGAGCCGGATCGCAATCACGGTCATCTGCGCCTGAACTTCAGTCACATCGATCCGGTCCGCCTGGACGAAGGCCTCAAACGTCTGGCAGAAGTGGTGCGCCAGGCACAGGCCGCACAGGCCGCATGAAAAAACCGGCCATCAGGCCGGTTTTTTTGATTCAAACGGCGGCGAACCGCTTGTTCAGGTATTCGATGATCGTGTTGGACTCATACATCCAGGTGGTCTGGCCGTTCTCTTCGATGCGCAGGCACGGCACCTTGATCTTGCCGCCCTGTTCCAGCAGGGTCTGGCGATCCTGCTCGTTGTTCTTCGCGTCCTTCAGGGCCACTGGAACGTTCAGGCGACGCAGGCTGCGGCGGGTTTTCACGCAGAACGGGCAGGCGTGGAACTGATACAGGGTCAGGTCCTTGGCGGCTGCGTCGACCTGGGCCTGGGCAGCGGCGGGGCGCTGTTTCTTGCCCGGGCGGGTCAGGAAATCAACGAAGATGATCAGTTGGCCGAGGCCGACACGAAGCGCTTTGACGAACACGTTACAAGCCTCACAGGGACATTGAAGAAGGCGCGCAGCTTACCCGATTTTTCACGGACGAAAAAAAACCGGCGATCAACGCCGGTTTTTTTTGTGTCACGAATTACTTGATCAGGCTGAGAAACTCGCTGCGGGTCGCCGCGTTTTCGCGGAACTCACCGAGCATCACCGAAGTGATCATCGACGAATTCTGTTTCTCCACACCGCGCATCATCATGCACATGTGCTTGGCCTCGATCACCACGGCCACGCCCAGCGCGCCGGTGACCTGCTGGACCGCATCGGCGATCTGGCGGCTGAGGTTTTCCTGGATCTGCAGGCGGCGGGCGTACATGTCGACGATCCGCGCGACCTTCGACAGGCCCAACACTTTGCCACTCGGGATATACGCGACGTGGGCCTTGCCGATGAACGGCAGCAGGTGGTGTTCGCACAACGAGTAGAGCTCGATGTCCTTGACCAGCACCATTTCGCTGTTGTCGGAGCTGAACAGGGCACCGTTGGTGACCTCTTCGAGCGTCTGTTCATAACCGCGGCAGAGGTACTGCATGGCTTTGGCGGCACGCTTTGGCGTGTCGAGCAGGCCCTCGCGGGACACGTCCTCGCCCAGTTGGCCGAGAATCGCGGTGTAATTCTGTTCCAGGGACATGAAACTACCTGTGGGGATTTTCGCAAAGGGCAAGGGTACGGTGGCGGACACAACCCTGCAAGTTCGGTGTGACGGGATTATTCGTCGCGGCCTTCCATCATGGTGCGTTTGAGCATCACGTAAACCGCGCCGGCACCGCCGTGTCTGGCTTGGCACGAGCAGAATCCGAGCACTTGCGCATGCTGGCGCAGCCAGGTGTTGACGTGGCTCTTGATCATCGGCCGCTTGCCGTCCAGCCGCACAGCCTTGCCGTGGGTGACGCGCACGCAGCGGATTTCGAATTTGGTCGCTTCGGCCAGAAACGCCCAAAGGGTTTCCCGGGCCTTTTCGACGCTCATGCCGTGCAGGTCGAGGCTGCCTTCGAACGGGATCTGCCCGACCTTGAGCTTGCGCATCTGGCTTTCCTGCACGCCGTCGCGGGCCCACATCAGCTCGTCTTCCGGCCCGACGTCGATCACGAACTGATCGGATAGACCGTCAACGGTGGTGGTTTCGGTGCGGATGGTCGCGGACTGGCGCAGCTTGGCGATCTGTGCGCGGTCAGTCTTGGGTTTGCCGGTGTCGGCGCGGTCGTGCTTGATCGGCTTGACGCCTTGGATCGCACTTTTGAACAGGGAAAAATCGTCGTCTTGCATATCAGCCTCCGCGAAGGGCGGCCAGTTTACCCAAACAGACACAAAACGGCCCGGCAAAAAGCCAGGCCGTCGATTCAGTCGTGTTTTTTCATCAGGTGCGGGGACATGTTCAGTTCCCGCGATTGCCGTGCGCGACGCCGGCAACGGCGCCACAGGGCCACGCCGAAATACAGGAACAACAGGCCGACGGCCAGAATGATCGCCGAGCCCATCGGCGTCGCATTCAAGTCGCCGAGTGCCGGCGGATGCCCGATCAGGCTGGCAGCCCCGGCCATCGCCAACAGCACACCGAACGTCGCCAGAATGGCGGCGATCGCTGCGCCGAATCGAAAACGCCAGTTGCTTTGGCCTTTGGGCCGCAAGCGGCGTGCGTCAAATCCATCGGATAACTTCATTCCGACCTTCCTCAATGGGTATCGGCCCTTCGACCGGGAGTTGACCGGGTTGTTCCTGAGGCTAGGGTAATTGAAGCAAATGCGAGGCTTTTGCGGATGAGCGGCGGGCCGGGCCGCTCATTGGCGGTCGATCAGATCAGGTCATTGGTCAGCGCGAGGGTGGCGAAGTTGTCGGCCATGATCGCCATTTCCGCCTCCTGAACCTGTTCGGCACTGAGCACGCGGCCCTTGAACGGCAGGTCACGGGTGGCACAGGCGTCTTCGACCAGGGTGCAACGGAAACCCAGGTTTTTCGCGGCGCGCACGGTGGTGCTGACGCTGGAGTGGCTCATGAAACCGCAGACGATCAGGTCGAGCGAGCCGAGGGTTTGCAGACGATCGTAGAGTTCGGTGCCGTGGAAAGCGCTCGGCAGCAGTTTGCCGATGATGGTTTCATCGCCCTGGGGTTCCAGGCCGGGGATGAATTCGCCGCGTTCGCCCTGCGGGTCGAACAGACCGCCGACGGTGCCGAGGTGGCGTACGTGCACGATCGGACGGCCGGCTGCGCGGGCGGCGGCAACCAGTTGTTTGATGTTCGCGACAGCCGCGTCCATGCCGCTCAGGGCCAGCGGGCCGCTGAGGTACTCTTTCTGGGCATCGATGATGACCACGGTGGCATGGCTCAACGTGGCCGCTGCGTAACCGCGACCGCTGAGTTGAAACATCGTTTTTGGAACGGACATTCTGGGGCTCCTTGGGGTGGGGCTTTTGCGACATTGTCCTCTGGCTGAGCGGTTCTGTGAATCGCTACCATCGTAGGCACCGTCGTTACTGGCCTGCAGCCTCGTCAAGTTACACGTTCTGTTCAATAGCCGATAAGGAATTCGGAATACTCCTACCGTCGCCCCGGGATTTTTCCTGCGTCGTCGTGGCGCGTTTTGGCTGCTAGAATCGCCAGTCGTTTTTTCTGGAGTTCTGCCCCGTGATCACTTCCCGACTTCGTACCCTGCGCGACCACATCCGTTGGGCCGTCAGCCGCTTCCATGGGGAGGATCTGTTTTTCGGCCATGGCACCGACAATGCCTGGGACGAAGCCCGGCAACTCGTGCTCGGTGCCTTGCACCTGCCATGGGAAATCGCCGACAGCTATCTGGACTGCGCGCTGGAAGACGACGAACTGGTCAACCTGCAACGCCTGCTCAAGCGCCGCATCGAAGAACGCATTCCGACCGCCTACCTGTTGGGCGAGGCGTGGTTCTGCGGCATGTCGTTCATCGTCGATGAGCGCGTACTCATCCCGCGTTCGCCGATTGGCGAGTTGATCGAAAACCGTTTTGCACCGTGGATCGGCGACGAACCGGCGCGAATTCTCGACCTGTGCACCGGCTCCGGCTGCATCGGCATCGCCTGCGCCTACGAGTTCCAGAACGCCGAAGTGGTGCTGGCGGACCTGTCGTTCGAAGCGCTGGAAGTGGCGAACCAGAACATTGAGCGCCATGGCGTCGATGAGCGCGTGTTCACCGTGCAGGGCGATGGTTTTGATGGCCTGCCGGGTCAACGTTTCGACCTGATCGTGTCGAACCCGCCCTACGTCGATGCGGAAGATTTCGCCGACATGCCGGACGAATACCAGCACGAACCCGAGCTGGGCCTGGCGTGCGGCGATGATGGTTTGAATCTGGTGCGCCGGATGCTCGCCGAAGCGGCGGATCACCTGACAGAGAAAGGTTTGCTGATCGTCGAGGTGGGCAACAGCCAAGTCCACGTCGAAGCGTTGTACCCGGAAGTCGATTTCGCCTGGCTGGAATTCCAGCGTGGCGGACATGGCGTGTTCATGCTGACCGCCGAACAGTGCCGCGATCATCAGGCGCTGTTTGCTTCCCGCGTCTGACCTGAACCGATCGTTCCCACCTCGGTGGGAACGATCATTGGCTTAGCGGTGCGTGGCAATCCAGATCAGCAACCCAGCCTGAAACACCGCAAACGCCACCAGACACGTAATGGTGAAGCGCAAACCTGCGTCTTCACGCTTGAACTTGCTGACCTTGTCTTCCTGTTTCTTCAGCTTCACTTCCTGCTCGGCCAGATTCTGCTCGGCCTGCTGCAACATCTGCGCGGCTTCGAGAATCTCGACGATCTGCAGCTTTTCGCTGTTCCAGTCGCCCAGCAAATCCCCGACCTGGACTTCCTTGACGCTGCCCTTCAAATGCTGGGCGTCGGCGTACACCACATCAAAGCCATGCACGCGCAGAAAGTGATCGCGACGCAGGCGTGTGTCTTCGTTCAGCGCGTCCTTGTTGTTCAAGTCCATGCCGTCGACGGTGTAGGTGGGCCAGCGTTTTTTCGCCCAGTTGATGCCCTGGGCGGCCATGAAGCGGCCGATGCCACGGTTCAGCGGTTCGATCTGCAAGCCGCTGTCGGGGCCGAAATGCACGCGTTTGGTCTTGTGGTCGACCCACACGTCGAGCTGATTCTGTTCCTTGCGCACACGCTGCGCGGGCAGCTTGATCGCCATGCGCATCAGGCTGTGTTCCTTGCTGTTGCGCTCGGCGTAACCGAATTCGACGAAGCGCAACGGCCGCCCGCCGGTGTTGCGGTCGGTCTGCAACGGCGCCAGGCGGAGCATCTTGTGGTGCTCGACGTGGACATCCGCCCATGGCAGCTCGACCGCTGGCGGTGCGTCTTTTTCAGCGGTGGTGTCGGGTGAAGTCTGGGTATCAGTCATAACGGCGAGATCCTGTCCAAGCTGCTTGTCGCCAGCCAGTACGCTGGCGACAAAGGCTTATCGGCCGTTTTTTTCAGGACTGGAGGGTCTGGGGGCGTTCTCAGCTAGTTTTTACGCCGCGTTGTCGCCTTAAAGCGGGCCAGGCAAGGCGTAGGCCGCTGGAAATGGTTGTTCCCTTTCCAAGGCCTGCAACGCAGGCTGGCCCGCTTTAAGGCACAACCCGAAGGGCCGGGCCTGCTGTTGTGCAGGGCAGCGTTGCTCGAAGCTTATTTGGAATGACCAAATCACGCTTCTCGCGCCTTGCCCTGCACAACAGCAGACCCGGCGCGGCGTGAAAACTAGCTGAGAACGCCCCCTGCGCTTAACGGGTGCGAAGTCCGTCAATAAATTCGAGGATCCGGGTCCCCAGTTCCGCCGCCAGCGGCAGATTCGGGTCCTTGTAGGAGGCCATTTGCCGCTTCACGTCGTTGGGTACGATGCGCATCACGTGGTTCATGCCTTCGATCAACGCCAGTGTCGCATCGGGTTTTGCCGCCTTGAGCAGGTTGGCGTCATCGACCTGCACCTGAATGTCGTTGCTGCCCTGGACGATCAGGGCCGGCATTTTCAGTTGGGCGAAGGCAGCGGACGGATCCTGCCGGAACAGCGAAATCAGATACGGCTGCACGCTAGGGCGGAAAATTGCCTGCAACGGCGCTGGCACATTGTCGTCGGTGTGCCCGGCCTTGAGGCTGTCGAGCAGTTCATTGCTGCGCTGCATCAGTGGCGGTGGAAGACTGCGGGCCAGTTGCCGGCGCAAGACCTGATCGATCGGCCGGGCTGTGCCGGACAGCGAAATGACTGCCGCAGCGTCGACTTTCGGTGCGGCCAGGCTGGCAATCAGTGCGCCCTCGCTGTGACCCAGCAGGATCAACGGGCCGAAACGCGGATCAGCCTTGAGCTTCTGGCCCCAGGCCACGGCGTCCGCCACGTAGGCGTCCACCGACAGATTGCGCTCATCCGGCGTCGCAGCCAGGCTCGCGGCCACCCCGCGCTTGTCGAAGCGAACACTGGCGATATTGTGTTTGGCCAGCACCCAGGCCAGTCGCTTGAGGCTGTCGTTGCGCCCGCCGTCGGGGTTGTTTCCGTCACGATCCGTAGGACCCGAGCCAGAAAGAATGAGGACAACCGGCACCGGATTGTCAGACTTTGGCAGCAACAGCGAGCCGAAAAGTTCGCCGCTGCCGGTGTCCAGAGTCACCGGACGTTGCAGGACAGTCGCCTGGACGTAGCCAGTAAACAGGGTAAGGCTCAAGATCAAAACTCGCAGCATCATCACGCCATCATTTGCCAAGGTGCCGGTTGGACTCACCAACACCGCCAAGGTTCGAGGATGAACTACTCGGTTAGCCTGCGTATACTGGCGCGCATCATGAATTTGGGTTTGATTTCACGGAGCGTCCTGCATGTCCGGCAATACCTACGGCAAGTTGTTCACTGTCACCACCGCGGGCGAAAGCCATGGTCCGGCGTTGGTCGCCATTGTCGACGGCTGCCCGCCGGGCCTGGAGATTTCCCTTGAGGACCTGCAACGCGACCTCGATCGCCGCAAGCCGGGCACAAGCCGCCACACCACCCAGCGCCAGGAAGCGGACGAAGTCGAAATCCTCTCCGGCGTGTTCGAGGGCCGCACCACCGGCTGCTCCATCGGCCTGCTGATCCGCAACACCGACCAGAAGTCCAAGGACTACTCGGCGATCAAGGATCTGTTCCGTCCGGCCCACGCTGACTACACCTACCACCACAAATACGGCGAGCGCGATTACCGCGGTGGTGGTCGCAGCTCCGCGCGGGAAACCGCCATGCGTGTGGCGGCCGGTGCGATTGCCAAGAAATACCTGGCGACCCAGGGCATCGTCATTCGCGGCTACATGAGCCAGCTCGGCCCGATCGAAATCCCGTTCAAGACCTGGGAATCGGTCGAGCAAAACGCCTTCTTCAGCCCGGACCCGGACAAGGTTCCGGAACTGGAAGCCTACATGGACCAGTTGCGCCGCGATCAGGACTCGGTCGGGGCCAAGATCACCGTGGTCGCCGAAGGCGTGATGCCGGGCCTGGGCGAGCCGGTCTTCGACCGTCTCGACGCCGAACTGGCCCACGCGCTGATGAGCATCAACGCGGTCAAGGGCGTGGAAATCGGCGCCGGTTTCGCCTCGGTCGCCCAGCGTGGCACCGAACACCGCGATGAAATGACCCCGGAAGGTTTCCTCAGCAACAACGCCGGCGGCATCCTCGGCGGCATCTCGTCCGGTCAGCCGATCGTCGCCCATCTGGCGCTGAAACCGACGTCGAGCATCACCACCCCGGGCCGTTCGATCGACATCGACGGCAACCCGGTCGAAGTGATCACCAAGGGGCGTCACGATCCGTGCGTCGGCATCCGCGCCACGCCGATTGCCGAGGCGATGATGGCCATCGTGCTGATGGATCACCTGCTGCGTCACCGTGGCCAGAACGCCGACGTGCGCGTGAACACCCCGGTTCTGGGCCAGCTCTGATGGGTCAACTCACAGCCGCTGCGGTCTGACCGTGGCGGCGCTCCCGTACTGGCGGCTGTCCAGTTTCTATCTGTTCTATTTCGCCTTGCTCGGCTCGACGGCGCCGTTTCTGGCGCTGTACTTCGATCACCTCGGATTCAGCGCCGCACGCATCGGCGAACTGGTGGCGATCCCGATGCTGATGCGCTGCGTGGCGCCGAACATCTGGGGCTGGCTCGGCGACTACACCGGCAAACGCCTGGCCATCGTGCGCTTCGGCGCGGTGTGCACGCTGCTGACCTTCTCACTGATTTTCGTCAGCAAGACCTACGCCTGGCTGGCGATGGTCATGGCGCTGCATGCGTTCTTCTGGCACGCGGTGTTGCCGCAGTTCGAAGTCATCACGCTTGCACATTTGCAGGGCCAGACCTCCCGCTACAGCCAGATCCGGCTGTGGGGCTCCATCGGTTTCATCATCACCGTGGTGGCGCTGGGGCGATTGTTCGAATGGCTCAGCCTCGACATCTACCCGGCGGCGCTGGTGCTGATCATGGCCGGCATTGTGCTCAGCAGTCTGTGGGTGCCGAACGCGCAGCCGCCGCAGGGCAACCGACCGACGGGCGAGGGCTTTCTCAAACAGTTGCGCAATCCCGGGGTGCTGGCGTTCTACGGTTGCGTGGCGCTGATGCAGATGAGCCACGGGCCGTATTACACCTTCCTGACCTTGCACCTCGAACGCCTGGGTTACAGCCGTGGCGTGATCGGCATGCTCTGGGCCGTTGGCGTGGTGGCGGAAGTGCTGATGTTCATGGCCATGAGCCGGATCTTCGCGCGGTTTTCCCTGCGCCGCGTGCTGATGGCAAGTTTTCTGCTGGCGGCGCTGCGCTGGTTGCTGCTAGGTTCGTTCGCCGAATTCCTCTGGGTGCTGCTGTTTGCCCAGGTGCTGCACGCCGCGACATTCGGCAGCTTTCATGCATCTGCCATCGCGTTCGTGCAACGTAGCTTCGGCGCCCGTCAGCAAGGGCAGGGCCAGGCGTTGTACGCGGCGCTGGCCGGTACCGGCGGTGCGCTCGGCGCGTTGTATTCCGGCTACAGCTGGAATGCCCTCGGCGCGACATTGACCTTTAGTATTGCCAGTCTCGCAGCGCTCGCCGCTGCCGTTATCATTGCCATTCGAATGCAAGAGGACAGGCCATGAGCCTTACCCGTGAACAGCTTGCCCAGCAAATCGTCGATGCCGGGCGTTTTCTTTATGGTCGCGGCTGGTCGCCGGCCACCAGCAGCAACTATTCAACGCGCCTGTCGCCGAGCGAAGCGCTGCTGACCGTATCCGGCAAGCACAAGGGCCAGTTGGGTCTGGACGATGTGTTGGCGACCGACCTGTCCGGCAACAGTCTGGAACCGGGCAAAAAACCGTCCGCCGAAACCCTGCTGCACACCCAGCTCTATAGCTGGCGCCTGGAGATCGGCGCGGTGCTGCACACCCACTCGGTGAATGCCACGGTGCTGTCGCGCCTGACGCCGGAAGACTTCATCGAGTTCGAAGACTACGAATTGCAAAAAGCCTTCAGCGGCGTTTCGACCCACGAATCCCGGGTGCGCGTGCCGATCTTCGACAACGATCAGGACATTGCACGCCTCGCCGCCAAGGTGCAGCCTTGGCTCGACGCCCATCCCGATTGCGTCGGTTATCTGATTCGCGGCCACGGTCTCTACACCTGGGGCGCACAGATGAGTGACGCGTTGCGCCAGATCGAGGCCTTTGAATTCCTGTTTGAATGCGAGTTGAAGACCCGCAGCGTCATGAACCGCCAAGGCTGACTTCACCAGAACCAGCCCATTTGCCTGATGAATGCAGTGCCCGACCGGTCTCGAAGAACCGGACGGCAAGGCCGATACCGAGGAATTGCCCCATGAGCAGCCTGTCCGTCTATCACGTTTCCAGCCCTGAAATTCCGAACAAGGTGCTGACCCATTTCGAAGACATCGCCTCGACCCTGGCCGAGCAGGGCGTGCGTTTCGACCGCTGGCAAGCCGCCGCGAAGATCCAGCCCGGTGCCAGCCAGGAAGAAGTGATCGGCGCCTATAAAGAGCAGATCGACAAACTGATGACCGAGCGCGGTTACATCACCGTCGATGTAGTCAGCCTCAACAGCGATCACCCGCAAAAAGCCGAGCTGCGCGCCAAGTTCCTCGAAGAGCATCGCCATGGCGAAGACGAGGTACGTTTCTTCGTCGCCGGTCGCGGCCTTTTTACCCTGCACATCGACGATTACGTCTACGCCGTGCTGTGCGAGAAGAACGACCTGATTTCGGTGCCCGCCGGCACCAAGCATTGGTTCGACATGGGCGAGAACCCGCACTTTGTCGCGATCCGCCTGTTCAACAACCCTGAAGGCTGGGTCGCCAACTTCACCGGCGAAGACATCGCCGGCCGCTTCCCGCGCCTGGAGGACTGAGCCGATGTCGATCAAGGTCATCCTCACCGACATCGAAGGCACCACCAGCGCGGTGAGTTTTGTGTTCGACGTGCTGTTCCCGTATGCGGCAAAACACCTGCCGGACTTCGTTCGCCAGAACGCCGCACGTGCGGACGTTGCCGAACAGCTGGACGCCGTACGCCGCGACAGCAACGAACTACAGGCCGACGTTGAACGGGTCGTGGACATTCTGCTGGCCTGGATCGCCGAAGACCGCAAAGCCACGCCGCTGAAAGCGTTGCAGGGCATGGTCTGGGAGCAGGGCTATCAGGCCGGGCAGTTGAAGGGGCATGTTTACCCGGACGCCGTCGAAGCGCTCCAGCGCTGGCATCAGGCCGGGTATCAACTGTTCGTTTACTCGTCCGGTTCGATCCAGGCCCAGAAGCTGATTTTCGGCTGCTCAGAAGCCGGGGATCTGACGCCGCTGTTCAGTGGCTACTTCGACACCACCTCGGGCCCGAAGCGCGAAGCGCAGTCGTACAGCAACATCCAGCAGGCTATCGGGGTCGAGCCGCAGGAAATCCTGTTCCTGTCCGACATCGTGCAGGAACTCGATGCCGCCCAGGCCGCCGGCCTGCAAACCTGTGGCCTGGCCCGTGAAGGCGGGGAGCTGGAAGGGCATGTGACCGTCGACAGCTTTACCGGAATCGAGCCGGAAGCGTTCTGACTCTTCTTTTCAGGAAAACAAATGTGGGAGCCAGCCTGCTGGCGATTGCGGTAGTTCAGTCAAATAGATTTTGCCTGATACACCGCAATCGCCAGCAGGCTGGCTCCCACACGTTTGTGCGTGTGTGAAATTACATCGAGTGATAGGTCGGCAGGGCAAAACGCTGCTGGCTTTGCAGCATGCCGATTTGCGGCAGCTCGCTGGCCTGTTCGGCCAGATCACGGCGAATCGCGCTGATTGCCCACGACAGTTGGTCGGCGGCATGCAATTGCTGATAGGTGAGCGCACGTTTGAACACTTTGCCGTCGGCACTCTTCAGCGTCAGCAGGATCCCGCCATCGGGACGCGGTTGGGTGGTGACGGCGAAGTTGGAGAACAGGGAGGTAAATTTTTCTTGGATCAGGCTCATGTCTTTCAGCTCCGTATGCACTTGAATGGCAAGCATGCGGAGGAGGTTGCAGCGATTGTGCCAGTATTTTGTTTTTATAAATTCGTTATAAATCAATAAGTTATAAATCATGTAAATTCAACTCGTCGTGCATTCTGCATGAATGGCCATCGTGCATCCTGCATTTTGCGGGATCGCTGTCGATCCGATGGAACCATTCCCTGCGGCCGCAATCGCGTTTCGCCTTGTAGCGTTGGCGGATACAAAACATTGCAAAAACCGCGTGTACAGCCCGAGAAGCCCTGACGTATTTTCGGCCTCGACCCTCGCTCGAGAAGCGCCGGTTGCCTCACCCGATTGCCCGACAATAAAAATCCGGCCTGCACGTCAAGGTCGAACGGGAGCTGCCATGAGTCACGCGCCTAGCGACACGATTACCTGGGGCATGATGCTCCGCAAACTGCCGATGATCGCCAAAGCCATCCCTCGGGTGGTGAAAGGCATGAAGGTGGCCAACGTCAAGGATCCGACCCAAACCTGTGGCCTGGGCTGGACATTCGAGCAAGCGACCCTGCGCAATCCGGATGGCCCCGCGCTGCTGTCGGGCGAGGTGGTGCTGAGTTATTCGCAGGTCAACCAGTGGGCCAACCGCATCGCCCACTATCTGATCGGGCAGGGCATTGGCAAAGGCGATGTGGTGGCGGTGTTCATCGAGAACCGTCCGGAACTGCTGGTGACGATTCTGGCGCTGGCCAAGGTCGGCGCCGTCAGCGCGCTGCTCAATACCTCACAGACCCGCGACACGCTGATCCACAGCATCAATCTGGTGTCGCCGGTGGCGATTGTCGTCGGCGAGGAGTTGCTGCCAGCCTTCGCGGCGGTGCGCGAACAAGTGACGATTGCGTCGGCCCGTACCTGGTTCGTGGCCGATCAGGACACTTTCAGCCATCCGGGCATTGCGCCGGAGGGTTACACCAATCTGATCAGCGTCAGCGCCGACGCACCGGGCGACAACCCGGCCAGCAGCCGGCAGATTTTCTTCGATGACCCGTGCTTCTACATCTACACCTCCGGCACCACCGGCTTGCCCAAGGCCGGGGTGTTCAAGCACGGACGCTGGATGCGCAGCTCGGCGAGCTTCGGCATGATCGCCCTCGACATGCGCCCGGACGACATCGTCTATTGCACCTTGCCGCTGTATCACGCCACCGGGCTTTGTGTGTGCTGGGGTTCGGCGGTCAATGGCGCGTCGGGTTTCGCGATTCGCCGCAAGTTCAGCGCCCGCCAGTTCTGGAGCGATGTGCGCCGCTACCGCGCCACCACCATCGGCTACGTCGGCGAGCTGTGCCGTTATCTGGTGGATCAGCCGGTCAGCAGCGATGACAGCCGCCATGACGTGCGCAAAATGATCGGCAACGGTTTGCGGCCAGGTGCCTGGGCCGAATTCAAGACCCGATTCGCGGTGGACCACATCTGCGAACTGTACGCGGCCAGCGACGGCAATATCGGCTTCACCAACATCCTCAATTTCGACAACACCATCGGCTTCTCGCTGATGGCCTGGGAACTGGTTGCCTACGATCAGGACAGCGGCGAACCGATTCGCGGTGGCGACGGCTTCATGCGCAAGGTTGGCCGGGGCGAGCGGGGCCTGCTGCTGGCGCGGATCGACGACAAGGCGCCGCTGGACGGCTACACCGACCCGCAGAAAACCGCGAAAGTCGTGCTGCAAGACGTGTTCACCAAGGGCGACCGTTTCTTCAATACCGGTGATCTGCTGCGCAACATCGGTTTCGGCCATGCGCAGTTTGTCGATCGGCTCGGCGATACCTATCGCT
This sequence comes from Pseudomonas sp. 91RF, assembly GCF_003576265.1. Lineage (NCBI taxonomy): Bacteria > Pseudomonadati > Pseudomonadota > Gammaproteobacteria > Pseudomonadales > Pseudomonadaceae > Pseudomonas > Pseudomonas sp. 91RF. Next base: position 76,417 of record NZ_QWFC01000030.1, on the reverse strand, counting down.
GGAAGGGCGAGAACGTCTCGACCACCGAGGTCGAGAACCTGCTGCTCCAGCATCCGCACATTTCCGAAGCCGTGGCCTATGGCGTGGAAATCCCCGACACCAACGGTCGCGCCGGCATGGCGGCGATCACCCCGGCCGAGTCTCTGGCGACGCTGGACTTCACCGAGTTGCTGGCCTTCGCCCGTCAGCGCATGCCGGCCTATGCCGTGCCGCTGTTCCTGCGGGTCAAGGTGAAGATGGAAACTACCGGCACCTTCAAATACCAGAAGACCCGCCTGAAAAACGAAGGCTTCGACCCAGGTCAGACAGGCGATGACCCGATCTATGCCTGGTTGCCGGGCACCGAGACCTACGTGCAGGTCACGGATGAAATCCTGGCGGGCATCCAGGCAGGCAAGTTCCGTTATTGAAATTGGCTATCGCGAAGCTTGGAAAAAAGGGGGTGACAGCTATCGCCGCGCTCGGGAAACTAGCGGCTTTCCGATTGACCGAAAGTGGAGTTGCCCCATGTCCGACCAAAGCCGCCAGATGACCCCCGAAGAAGCTGCCGAATTCACCGAGCAGGTATTCAACAAGGCGCGCGAAGGCGATGCGGTGATGCTGGACCGCCTGATCACCGCCGGTCTGCCGGTGAACCTGACCAACAGCAAGGGCGACACCCTGCTGATGCTCGCTAGCTACTACGGTCACGTGGATGCGGTGCAAGTGCTGCTCAAGCACAAGGCCGACCCGGAGCAACGCAATGGCAACGGCCAGAGCCCGATTGCCGGCGCGGCGTTCAAGGGTGATCTGGCGGTGGTCAAGGCGTTGGTGGCCGGTGGTGCGCAAATTGAAGGCGCGTCTTTCGATGGCCGCACGGCGCTGATGATGGCGGCGATGTTCAACCGGGTCGAGATCGTCGAGTTCCTGATCGACCAGGGCGCCGACCCGAAAGCCAAGGACGCCAACGGCGTCACCGCGCTGGACGCGGCCCGCACCATGGGCGCTGTGGACACCACCGCGCAGCTGGAAAAACTGCTGGGCTGACACCGTCGGTCCGCAGCCGGCTCTGTGGCGAGGGCAAGAATGCGCTATCCTTCGCGCCCTCGAAATTCCCCAAGCCACAGGACCTGCCCCCATGAAAGCCGCACTCGCCGAACTCATCAGCAAAATCAGCTCCGGCTGCATGGGCGAAGACGAGATCCTGAAGGTCGCCGATGAAGCTGCACAGGCCTACGCCGATGCCGACGCTTTTCTGACCGCCAATCCGGACATCAACTACGACGACACCTTCCCGATTCCGCTGGGCGAGTGGGTCGTGGTCGGCAGTCTGCCGGAGACCGTGCTGTTCCAGGCCGACACTTACGTTGATCTGTTCGCGCAAATCGTGGCGTCGTTCGGCCCGGGCGTGGAGTTCAACCTCAAGCCCAAGCAACTGGCCAAGACCGAAGCGTTGACCGCGCTCAACCGCATCCAGGTGCAGATGAGCAGCCTGAACAAGGAAAGCGGCGGCTACACGCTGATGAACTTCAGCCAGTTGCTCGACGATGAGCTGCAAGTGGTGCTGGTCTACGGCAACGACGTGCCGCGCGTGCTGGAACTGTGTGCCGAAGTCGGCATCGCCGCTGCGCCGTCGCTGGAAGCCCTGAAGGTCGCCGTTCACGTCTGAACGCAATAAAAGGGAACCCTGCGCGCGACCGTCTATCCTAAAAGTGCACGCCACTATTCTGGAGCGACACCATGGGTTCCACGTTCAACGGCCTGATCGGCCTGATCATTCTTGCCCTCGACATCTGGGCGATCATCAACGTGCTGAAAAGCGGCGCCGAGACCGGGATGAAAATCCTCTGGGTGCTGTTGATCATCCTCCTGCCGGTGCTGGGCCTGATCATCTGGGCGATCGCCGGGCCGCGGGGCAATGTGCGGATCTGACCGTTCGCACCATGGATTGCGCGGGGCCGATGAACTGAGGTTCGACCTGTCATCTTCGGCAACGTAGAATGCGCGCCTTTCCCGGGCAATCGAACCTGACGATTGGCGCCCGCGCATTCATCGGAGCACTTCACCATGACCGTCACCAAAACCAGCGAATACCTGGAAACCCTCTACGAAGGCTACGGCCAGCGTTTTCGCATGGAAAAACTGCTGCACGAAGTGCGCACCGAACACCAGCACCTGGTGATCTTCCAGAACCCGCGCATGGGCCGGGTGATGGCGCTGGACGGCGTGATCCAGACCACCGAAGCCGATGAATTCATCTACCACGAAATGCTCACCCACGTGCCGATCCTCGCCCACGGCACTGCCAAGCGCGTGCTGATCATCGGCGGCGGCGACGGCGGCATGCTGCGCGAAGTGACCAAGCACGCCAGCGTCGAGCACATCACCATGGTCGAAATCGACGGCACCGTGGTCGACATGTGCAAGGAATTCCTGCCGAACCATTCCAAGGGCGCCTACGATGATCCACGCCTGAACCTGGTGATCGACGACGGCATGCGTTTCGTCGCCACCACCACCGAAAAATTCGACGTGATCATTTCCGACTCCACCGACCCGATCGGCCCGGGCGAAGTGCTGTTCTCGGAAAACTTCTACCAGGCCTGCCACCGCTGCCTGAACGAGGGCGGCATCCTCGTGACCCAGAACGGCACGCCGTTCATGCAGATCGACGAAGTGAAGACCACCGCCGGTCGCCTGCGCAGCCTGTTCCCTGACTGGCACTTCTACCAGGCGGCCGTGCCGACCTACATCGGCGGTTCGATGACTTTCGCCTGGGGTTCGACCAACCCGGCCTACCGCAAGCTGAGCCGTGAAGTCCTGCAACAGCGCTTCATCGGCAGCGGCATCGTCACCCGTTACTACAACCCGGAAATCCACATCGGCGCCTTCGCCTTGCCGCAATACGTGCTGCAAGCGGTGAACAAGCCAAGCAACGACTGATCACTCGGCCGTCATCACTGCGGGAGCGGGGCGATTCGCTCCCGTAGATGAAAGGTTTTTCATGTTTCATCGGTGTAAAGCTTTTGAACGATCAATCCTGACAAAAGTCGAGATAGATGTAAGCCCATTTGCGGGTTTGTTCGAGGAGGCTCCAATGCAAAAGTGGAAAGTCACTTTCGTGGATGATCACGGTGAAATTGTCGATGAAGTCTTCGAGCGTGCGGAATGCCCCAGCGATGATGAGGCCGCACGACTGATCAAGGAACGACTCCTTCCTGTCGCCGCCGCACTGGATCTGAACGATCTGGAAGGGCGCACCTCCGATGCAGGCGCCAAAAGCCTGAAAACCCAGAACAGCATCGAAATCCGCAGCATCACACCCATCTGAAAATCTTCTTGTCAGTAATGCACCAGGCCTTGGCAGCGGCTCTATCTTGGGGCTACTCTGCAAGCGAGATCAGCGAACGGATCGCTAAGGTCTGGTCTTGTCAGCTACATGCTTGTTTCCCGTCGGCAACACGGTTGCCGTAACGCCTGAGCCGTTCGGCCAGGTGCAGGGAATACGGAAAGTCTATCCATCTATGCGAGGGGGACGTTCATGAGCACAGCCTATCAAGAAGACATCAGCAGCAACGTGCTGCGCCGCATGAAAGAAGGCGGTTTCGATTTTTCCCGATTCCATCCCATCGAGTTCTACGCCATTTTCCCGGACGAGGAGCGGGCGCGCAGGGCGGCAGCCAAGTTTCGCGGTGAATCCATCAATGCCCAGGTCAGTGCGCGCGACGACGGCGCGTGGTCCCTGGAATTGAGCAAGGTGATGTACGCAACCTACGACGACATCGGCGATTTCGAACAGGGCTTTTCGGCGGTGGTCGAGCCCTTGGGCGGCATCATCGAAGGCTGGGGCGTGAAGCAGGAGGTGCGCAACCGCCATCGTTTGAACTGATCACCCTCGCAATACGTCGAGCAACGGCTGACCTTCGGGTCGGCCGTTGTCGTTTCTGCACCTTGAACATCGCATGGCAAAACCCTGAAACAAGAATCCGAGGCAAAAAAAAGCCACCAGGAGAGGTGGCTCAAAGGGAAGACCGGAAGGAGAGGAAACCGGTCAGGGTTACGGCCGGGAGGGCTGCCGGGGCAGTCCGGATCAGTTGAGCTGCGTGCTTCGTCAGGGACGTTTCGCAGCGGATGTGCGGATTATCCGCAGGCGGCGCCGGGCAGTGAAATCAACTCTGACTATGCTGGTGATAGGCGACAGGACTGCGTCGCAATGAAGCGGGGGCGATCAGGTTGGGGCATTTGCCGCACAGGAATGGTGCGGTGCGTGTAGCGTGAATATCCAACCGATTGAAATCAAAGCGTTTATGCCGATGGCACGGGCCTTGCGAAGGCCTGTAGGTCCGGGGTGACAAGGAGTACGGCATGATCCGCACCTATTTTGATGAAATGTACGATGCCGGCGGCCAGGTCCGCCCGCATTACCGGGAGTTTGCCCGCTGGCTGGCGGAAACGCCTGACGAACTGCTGGCCCAGCGGCGACGCGAGGCCGATCTGCTGTTCCATCGTGCCGGGATCACTTTCACGCTCTACGGGGACGAGCAAGGGACAGAACGCCTGATTCCCTTCGACACCATTCCGCGCAGCATTCCCGCCAGCGAGTGGCGGATCGTCGAGCGCGGCTGCATCCAGCGGGTCAAGGCGTTGAACATGTTCCTCGCCGACCTTTACCACGAGCAGCGCATCATCAAGGCCGGGATCATTCCCGCCGAGCAGGTGCTGGCCAACGAGCAATACCAGTTGGCGATGCAGGGCCTGGACCTGCACCGCGATATCTATTCGCACATCTCCGGCGTCGATCTGGTGCGCGACGGCGACGGCACCTATTACGTGCTCGAGGACAATCTGCGCACGCCCAGCGGTGTCAGCTACATGCTTGAAGACCGCAAGATGATGATGCGCCTGTTCCCCGAGCTGTTCGCGGCCCAGCGCATCGCCCCGATCGACCATTACCCGAACCTGTTGCTCGACACCCTGAAAAGCTCAAGCCCGATCGACGATCCAAGTGTCGTGGTGCTGACACCGGGACGGTTCAACAGCGCGTTTTTCGAGCATGCCTTCCTGGCGCGGGAAATGGGCGTGGAGCTGGTGGAGGGCGCGGACCTGTTTGTGCGCGATGACAAGGTCTTCATGCGCACCACCGACGGCCCGAAAGCGGTGGACGTGATCTACCGCCGACTCGACGACGCGTTCCTTGATCCATTGGCGTTCCGCCCGGATTCGATGCTCGGCGTGCCGGGGCTGCTGTCGTCCTATCGCTCCGGCAACGTGGTGCTGGCCAATGCCATCGGCACCGGGGTGGCGGACGACAAGTCGGTGTATCCGTTCGTCACCGAGATGATCCGTTTCTACCTCGATGAAGAGCCGATCCTGAAGAACGTACCGACCTGGCAATGCCGCAATCCGTCTGAACTTTCCCATGTGCTGGCCAATCTTCCGGATCTGGTGGTCAAGGAAACCCAGGGCTCCGGCGGTTACGGCATGCTCGTGGGGCCGGCGGCGACGACCGCGGAAATCGATGCGTTCCGCGAGCGGATCAAGGCCAAGCCCCACGCGTACATCGCGCAACCGACGCTGTCGCTGTCGACCTGTCCGACCTTTGTCGAAAACGGCATTGCGCCGCGCCATATCGACCTGCGCCCGTTCGTATTGTCCGGTCGCGAAACCCGGGTCGTGCCCGGCGGTTTGACCCGTGTGGCCCTGCGTGAAGGCTCTCTGGTGGTGAATTCATCCCAGGGTGGCGGAACCAAGGACACCTGGGTGGTCGAGGATTGAAGGAAGCCTGCCATGTTAAGTAGAACTGCCTCGGATCTGTACTGGATGTCGCGTTACCTGGAGCGGGCGGAAAACCTCGCCCGCATGCTCGATGTCAGCTATTCGCTGTCTCTGATGCCGCAGGACGGCCGTGGCGACGGCCTGCACGAACTGGCGATGCCGCTGATGATCACCGGCACCCTGGATGATTACCTTGAACGTCACGGCGAACTGCATGCCGAGCGATTGCTGCATTTCTTCGCCCTCGATGCCGCCAACCCGGCGAGCATCTACAGTTGTCTCGGTGCGGCGCGGGCCAGCGCCCATGCGGTGCGCGGGCGGATCACTGCCGACATGTGGGAGAACATCAACGCCACATGGCTGGAGATCCGCGGGATCGCCAATCAGGGCCTCAGCCGTTATGGCATGAGCCGATTCTGCGAGTGGATCAAGGAGCGTTCGCACCTGTTCCGTGGCGCGTCCTACGGCACCATCATGCGCAACGACGCGTTCCGCTTCATTCGCCTGGGTACGTTCATCGAACGGGCCGACAACACCTTGCGCCTGCTCGACGCCCGCTACGAAATGGCCGGCGATCAGGCGGAAGCGGTCAGCGACGGCACCGCCCACGCCTATTACCAGTGGAGCGCCTTGTTGCGGGCCTTGTCCTCGTTCGAGGCCTACACCGAAATCTACCGCGACGCGCCCGGCGCCCGACATGTCGCCGAGTTGTTGCTGTTGCGCGCCGACGTGCCGCGTTCGCTGCGGGCCTGCACCGAAGAGATCGACCAGATTCTGGCACAACTGCCGGGGGCCAACGGTCGCCCGGCGCAACGGCTGGCGGCGGAAATGGACGCACGCCTGCGCTACACCGGCATCCACGAAATCCTCGAGGAAGGGCTGCACGCCTGGCTCACCGAGTTCATCCCGCTGGTGCGCCAGCTGGGCAACGCCATTCACAGTTCCTACCTGGAGGCCGCATGAGACTTTCCATCAGCCACGAGACCACCTATCACTACGAAGATCAGGTGCGGGCGAGCATCCAGTACCTGCGCCTGACCCCGCATGACAGCGAGCGTCAGCATGTGCTGAGCTGGCAGCTCGACCTGCCGCGCCCGGTGCGGGCCCAGCTCGATCCGTTCGGCAACATCCTGCATGTGCTGACCATGGACGAGCCCCACGAAGCGATCATCATTGGCGCCCGTGGACAGGTCGATATCGACGAATTGCGCGAAGCGGAACATGAGAGCCAGTCGGCGCTGCCGTTCCTGCGTTTTACCCGGCTGACCGAGGCTGACGAGGCGCTGCGGGCGTTTGCCGAGAAGTCCTGCAAACAACGACGGGACCGCAACGCATTGATTGACCTGATGCATGGGCTGAATCAGCACATGACCTACACGCCGGGCTCCACCGAGGTCGACACCAGCGCCGCCGAGGCATTCGCCGGACGGGCGGGTGTTTGCCAGGATCATGCCCACGCGTTTTTGGCCTGCGCGCGCAGTCTCGGGGTGCCGTCGCGATATGTTTCGGGTTATCTCTACAGCGAGGATTGCGAACACCTGGCCAGTCACGCCTGGGCCGAGGCCTGGATCGATGACGCCTGGTACAGCTTCGACGTGACCAATGAACTGGCGCGGCCGGAGCGGCACCTGAAACTGGCGGTGGGACTGGATTACCTCGACGCCTGCCCGGTGCGGGGCATGCGCCGCGGCGGAGGCAGTGAGCAGATGCATGCGAAAGTGCTGGTGTCGCCGACACCTGTGATCTCAGTCCAGCAGCAATAACCGCACTACTCCTGTGGGAGCGAGCCTGCTCGCGATGGCAATCTTTCAGCCGGCACGTGCATGACTGAGACACCGCATCGCGAGCAGGCTCGCTCCCACAAGGAACGGCATCAGGGCTTAACCTTGCGCCCGGCCATGTGCTGCAAATACCCGATCAGCTTCTGCAGATCCGCGTCCGGCAACACCTCGGCGGAAAACCCCGGCATCTTCGCCTGCGGCCACTGACGCAGACTCTGTGGATCGCGGATGTAGCGCTTGAGGAAGTTCGCGCCGAAGTACTCGGTCGGGTTGTAGGGAATATTCAGGTCCGGCCCGAATTGCGCATCCCCCGCACCATTCAGGCGATGGCAGGCCAGGCAGTTCTTCTGGAACAGCGCAAATCCCTGGTTCACCGGGTCATCGGCCTTCAGCGCAGGATCCGGCAGCAGGGCAGGGAAACGCTCGGCCACCGGCGCCATGCGTTTGATGCTGGCGACTTCGAACGGCCATTGTTCCGGGCTGATATTGCCGGCCTGCGGGTCGGTCCACACCAGATAGAACGGCCCGGCGCTGTGTTTGCCTTCCGACAGCGGCGGCCATGGGTGGGCCGGATCTTCAATGGCCAGCCAGGCGCGTGAGCCTTTGTTGTTCAGTAGCGGCGCGGCGGACAGCTCTGCGGCAAAACCGTCCAGCGCTACGGCTTGCAGGTGATCTTCGGGTTTGATGCCGGTCAGCAGCGCGGCAATTGGCACGGCGCGATAAGTCATGTCCTGCTTGTAGGACACATCATTCTTGACCGTGAGGGTTTGCACCTGAGGATGCTTGAGCAGTTCCTCGGTCTGCCAGGTGCGGCTGTTCTCGCCCAGCTCCAGGTTCAGCTGTGCGGCAGACAGGGGCAGGCTCAGCAGCATGGCCCCGAACAGAATGAGCGTTTTCAAGTGATCACCGTCCATGTCGTGGAAGTGCGCAAAGGTTGGCACAGCCACGCTGGCCCGGGTAGCGGGCCAGTCAAATTTTCAGTGGCGATGAGCAATACCTGCCGCTTGAGTCAGCCAATGACCTTGGTCAGGTTAGGCAAAATCAACAACAGCGTCGTGGCGAAAAGAATGAGCCCTGCTTGACGAACTTTCGGTTGTTTGAACATGGCTTGACCGCCTTTTTTGTTATTTCCTGATGCTTGCCTGCATGTCCATGATGGCAAGCGCTGCACTTCCTGTTGAAGAACGCCTGCCTCGGCAAAACCCGACGACAACGACGTACATGTTCACCTTAGGGCCCGTGTCACGCTTGGCTTAGATCCATTTCATATGTATTTGCTACCAGTCGCGATTAAAAAGGCATGAGGCGCATTGCCAGCTTCTTTGTCGCCCTTTTGCTAGACAGCTCGGTGACCTGAACCGGTTAACCTGGCCGGGAATGACCGTCCGTCTGAGCGTGCACGTCAACGTCATTGAGCGCTGTGGTCATTGAATCCGTGACCGTCCCGGCCAAGAGTGGAGGCACGAAATTCACTCACCGCACAGGTTCGAGAACGCCATGACCCAAGCTTTGATTTTCGACGCATTACGCACGCCCCGTGGCAGAGGCAAGGCCGACGGTTCGCTGCACAGCGTCAAACCGGTGAACCTGGTGGCCGGGTTGCTGACCGCGCTGCAGGCGCGCACGGAGCTGGACACCAGCCAGGTCGATGACGTGGTGCTCGGCTGTGTCACGCCGGTTGGCGATCAAGGTTCGGACATCGCCAAAACCGCCGTGCAGGTGGCCGATTGGGATGTCAGTGTCGCTGGCGTGCAGATCAACCGCTTCTGCGCCTCGGGGCTGGAAGCGGTGAACCTGGGGGCGATGAAAGTGCGCTCCGGGTTCGAAGAGCTGGTGGTGGTCGGCGGCGTCGAATCCATGTCCCGCGTGCCGATGGGCAGCGATGGCGGCGCCTGGGCGCTGGACCCGCAGACCAACTTGCACAGCCATTTCACCCCTCAAGGTGTCGGTGCCGACCTGATCGCCACCCTTGAAGGCTTCAGCCGTCAGGACGTCGATGCCTACGCGCTGCACTCGCAACAGAAGGCCGCTCGCGCCCGGGCCGACGGTTCGTTCAACAAATCGTTGGTGCCGGTGCAGGATCAGAACGGCATCATCCTGCTTGATCACGATGAGTTCATTCGTGCCGAGTCGACCCTTGAAGGCCTGGGCAAGCTCAAGCCGAGTTTCGAAATGATCGGCCAAATGGGCTTCGACGCCACGGCGCTGCGGGTCTACAGCCATGTCGAGCGCATCAACCACGTGCACACACCGGGCAACAGTTCGGGAATCGTTGATGGCGCCGCGCTGATGCTGATCGGCTCCGAAGCCAAGGGGCGCGAGTTGGGCCTGCAACCCCGGGCGCGAATCGTTGCCACGGCGGTCACCAGTACCGACCCGACCATCATGCTCACCGGCCCGGCGCCGGCTACCCGTAAGGCACTGGCCAAGGCCGGGCTGCGGGTCGAAGACATCGACCTGTTCGAAGTCAACGAGGCGTTCGCCTCGGTGGTGCTGAAATTCATCAAGGACATGGCCGTGGACCCGGACAAGGTCAACGTCAATGGCGGTTCGATTGCGATGGGCCATCCGCTGGGCGCCACCGGTTGCGCGATTCTCGGCACCTTGCTCGATGAACTGGAAGCCCGGCGCCTGCGCTACGGCCTGGCGACGCTGTGCGTCGGCGGCGGCATGGGCATCGCCACCATCATCGAACGTCTCTGACCCCAAGGAAACCTGTCATGACCCAAGCCATTCGTTACGAAAAAGGCCAGGACGGCGTCGTCCTCCTGACCATCGACATGCCGGGCCAGAGCGCCAATACCATGAACGCGGTGTACCGCGAGGCCATGGCCGACAGCGTCGCCCGATTGCAGGCGGAAAAAGATGACATCGTCGGGGTGATCATCACTTCGGCCAAGAAAACCTTCTTCGCCGGCGGCGACCTGAATGAACTGATCAAGGTCGGCAAACCCGAAGCCAAGGCCTTCTACGACATGGTGCTGAGCCTCAAGGGCCAGTTGCGCACCCTGGAAACCCTCGGCAAACCGGTGGTCGCGGCGATCAACGGTGCGGCACTCGGCGGTGGCTGGGAAATCTGCCTGGCCTGCCACCACCGCGTGGCGCTGGACGATGCGTCGGTGCAACTCGGTTTGCCGGAAGTGACCCTTGGTCTGTTGCCGGGCGGCGGCGGAGTGGTGCGTATGGTGCGCATGCTTGGCATCGAAAAGGCTTTGCCATATCTGCTCGAAGGCAAGAAAGTCCGTCCGCAGCAGGCGTTGCAGGCGGGGCTGATCGATGAGCTGGCGGCGGATCGCGATGATTTGCTGGCCAAGGCCCGGGCCTGGATTCTGGCCAATCCTGCGGCGGTGCAGCGTTGGGATGTGAAGGGCTATCAGATTCCCGGCGGCACGCCGTCGAACCCGAAAGTCGCGCAGATGCTGGCAATTGCGCCGTCGATCCTGCGTACCAAAACCCAGGGTACGTTGCCGGCACCGGAGAAGATTCTTTGTGCGGCGGTGGAGGGCGCGCAGGTCGATTTTGATACCGCGCACCTGATCGAAACCCGTTACTTCACTGAACTGGCCACCGGCCAGATCTCGAAAAACCTGATCGGCACATTCTGGTTCCAGCTCAATGAAATCAATGCCGGCGGTTCGCGGCCGCAGGGCTTTGCGCCTTATGTGACGAAGCGCGTGGGTGTCCTCGGCGCCGGGATGATGGGCGCGGGAATCGCCTACGTCAGCGCGGTGGCTGGAATCGACGTGGTGCTCAAGGACATCAATCTCGCCGCTGCCGAAAAAGGCAAGGCGCATTCGGCGACGCTGCTGGACAAGAAAGTCGCTCGCGGGCAGATGACCGCCCAGCAGCGTGAAACGGTGCTGGCGCGGATCCAGACCACTGAAAGCGATACCGATCTGGCGGGTTGCGATCTGATCATCGAGGCGGTGTTCGAGGATCGTCAACTCAAGGCCAAGGTCTCGGCAGCGGCGCAACAGGTGGTGGGCGCTGAAGCGGTGATCGCTTCAAATACCTCGACTTTGCCAATCACCGGCCTGGCGGCTGCGGTGCCGGATCAGAGCAAGTTCATCGGCCTGCATTTCTTCAGCCCGGTGGAGAAAATGCCGCTGGTGGAAATCATCAAGGGTGCGCAAACCAGCGACGAAACCCTCGCACGCGGGTTCGATTTCGTACTGCAAATCAAGAAAACGCCGATCGTGGTCAACGACAGTCGCGGCTTCTTTACCTCGCGGGTGTTCGGCACGTTCACCAACGAAGGCATTGCCATGCTCGGCGAAGGCGTCAGCGCGCCAATGATCGAGACTGAAGCGCGCAAGGCTGGCATGCCCATCGGGCCGCTGGCGATCTCCGACGAAGTTTCCCTCAGCCTGATGAGCCATATCCGTCAACAAACGGCCAAAGACCTGCAAGCAGAAGGGAAACCGCTGATTGAGCACCCGGCGTTCGCCGTGATTGACTTGCTGCTCAACGAATACAAGCGGCCGGGCAAGGCGGCGGGAGGCGGTTTTTACGAGTACCCGGCGGGCGGCCAGAAACACTTGTGGCCCGAGCTGAAAACCCGTTTCGAGAAAGCCGACGGGCAGATTTCGCCTAAGGATGTGCGTGACCGGTTGCTGTTCGTACAGGCCATCGAGACCGTGCGCTGTGTGGAGGAGGGCGTACTGACATCGACGGCGGACGCCAACGTCGGCTCGATCTTCGGCATCGGTTTCGCGGCCTGGACGGGCGGCGCGTTGCAGTTCATCAATCAATATGGCGTGAAGGACTTTGTCGCGCGGGCGCAGTACCTGGCTGAACAGTACGGCGAGCGTTTCGCACCGCCAGCGCTGCTGCTGCAAAAGGCTGCCAGCGGCGAGCTGTTCTAGCGGGTTGGGGAAACATTCCGGGGCTTGCCTTGCCGGGTGGTTTCAGGGCAGGCTCTGGGGTGTGCATTATTCCCATCACGTGTCAGGAATTTTTTATGTCGCTACGCATCTGCATTCTGGAAACCGACATCCTGCGTCCGGAACTGGTCGATGAATATCAGGGATACGGGCAGATGTTCCAGCGCCTGTTCTCGCAACAGCCGATTGCCGCCGAGTTCACGGTGTTCAACGTGATGCAGGGCGACTATCCGAGTGATGATCTGACTTTCGATGCGTACCTGATCACGGGCAGCAAGGCCGACTCGTTCGGCACCGATCCGTGGATCCAGACCCTCAAGCAATACCTGCTGACCCGCTACGAGCGCGGCGACAAATTGCTCGGCGTGTGCTTCGGCCATCAACTGCTGGCGCTGCTGTTGGGTGGCAAGAGCGAGCGTGCGACCCAAGGCTGGGGCGTCGGTACCCACAACTACAAACTGGCGGCCAAGGCTCCGTGGATGAGCCCGGTGCGTGAGGAGCTGACCCTGTTGATCAGCCACCAGGATCAGGTCACGGCGCTACCGGAGAACGCCACTGTGATTGCCTCCAGCGATTTCTGCCCGTTCGCCGCGTATCACATCAACGATCAGGTGCTGTGCTTCCAGGGGCATCCGGAATTCATTCACGATTACTCGCGGGCGCTGCTGGATCTGCGTCAGGAAGCGCTGGGCGAACAGATCTACAGCAAGGGCGTAGCCAGCCTTGATAGCGATCACCACGGCACCACGGTGGCGGAATGGATGATGCGTTTTGTGGCGCACAAGCCGGACGCTGCTTGAACCCGAAAGCCCCCGTGTCCTGCACGGGGGCTTTTTTCCTTACAGCCAGCCCGATTTCTTGAAGCTCGCCCACAGCCCGACGCAACCCACGGTGATAAAGCCCAGCACGGCGAAATAGCCGTAATGCCAGCTCAGCTCCGGCATGTTCTGGAAGTTCATGCCGTAGATCCCTGCGACCGCCGTCGGGAACGCCAGAATCGCCGCCCAAGCCGCAAACTTGCGCTGCACCACGCTTTGCCGTGACGCCTCCAGCAGTACACCGATCTCGATGGTCTGGCTCGCAATGTCGGCCAGGGTGGTCAGGTCTTCCATCTGCCGCGTGACATGGATCTGCACATCGCGGAAGTAAGGGCGCATGTTCTTGTCGATGAAGGGGAAGCTCAGCTTCTGCAACTCTTCGCCGATTTCCACCATCGGCGCCGCGTACCGACGCAAGCGCAGCACGTCGCGGCGCAGGCCATGAAGCTTCTGAATGTCGTGCTCATTCAGTGCGCTGCACAACACATTACGCTCCAGTTCATCGATCTCGGCGTGGATCGCTTCACCCACTGGCTGATAGTTTTCGATGACGAAATCCAGCAGCGCATACAGTACGAAATCTTCCCCGTGCTCCAGCAACAGCGGCCGTGCCTCACAGCGTTGACGAACATGGGCGTAGGACGCCGAATGGCCATTGCGGGCGGTGATGATGTAGCCCTTGCCTGCGAAGATGTGGGTTTCGATGAATTGCAGGATGCCGTGCTCGCGCACCGGGGAATAGGTGACGATGAACAGGGCGTCGCCGAAGGTTTCCAGCTTCGGACGGCTGTGTTTTTCCAGAGCGTCCTCGATGGCCAGTTCGTGCAGGTTGAACTGGCGTTGCAGGTTGGACAGCTCCTGGGCGTTCGGCTCTTCGAGGCCGATCCAGACAAAGTGCCCGGTCTTGGCGGCCCAGGCGGCGCCCTCATCGAGGGAAATATTGGTGACTTTCTTACCGGCGCTGTAAACCGCAGCAGCAACAACTCGACCCATGGTGGTGGTTCACTTCTTCTTGGCAGATGGCAGGGGAGGCATGGCTTCAGCTTAGCCGTGTCGCTGCTTGAGAGTCAGTGAAATCTGCACAGTTCACCGGGCAAAAGAAAACCCGCACAGGGCGGGTTTCTTTTTCATGCAGCTTGGAGCTGCCGATCCATCGCATCGATGCACTCGCGCATCTGTTCGCGGCACTGGCTGATGAGCATGGGCATGTCGTCCATGGTCAGGCCGGCGGTAGGAATCGCCGGCAGCGAGCGTATGAGAATTTTCCCGCTGCGCCAGCGGTTCAGACGCATGTGCTTGATGTAGCTGCTGACACACACTGGAACGATTGGTACACCGGCGGCGATGGCCATCTGGAACGCACCTTTCTTGAACGGCAGCAGTTCTTCGCCCAGGTTGCGCGTGCCTTCCGGGAAGACCCAGATCGAGGTGTCTTTGTGCTGCAAGGTGTCGGTGGTCGTCAGCATCGACTGACGCGCCTTGTGCGCGTTCCCGCGATCGATCAACACATTTCCCGCCAGCCAGAACAACTGGCCAAACAGCGGCACCCATTTCAGGCTTTTTTTGCCGATGCACACGGTCCGTCGCGGCACCACGTTGCCGAACACGAACAGGTCATAGTTGGACTGGTGGTTGGCGATAATCACGCAGCTGTTGGGCTTGTTCATCAACTGACCGACGTCGGCCTTCACTCGCAGGCGCAGGATGCACATGGCCGGTAGCGCATAGAGACGGGCGCACAGACGACTGTTGTCCGGATTGAATGGCCGGCACAGCCCGAGAATCACCCCGAGCACACCCGCCAGCATAAAGTGCAGGCCCATCAATAACATACGAAACACGAACAGCATTTTCAGGCCCACCGGGACAAAAGGTGGCGCAGTGTACGGATGTGCACTGTTTTCGGCAATTGCCGCTATAGAGTCAGGAGATGGGCGATGTTTAAGCGCATGTTTCCGACTTGTCGGTCAGAGGCGTCCTAGAGCTGCTGCAGAGATTTAAACCTTGCGCGTAAGAAAAAGCCCGACACGACGGTCGGGCTTTTCTGTTTCGCAGCGAAGAGGATTCAGCCCAGGTGTTCCTGATCCTGAATGATCGCGTTATCCAGGGCTTCCAGGAGTGCCTTGCGCACTTTGAGCTTGGTGTTCTTGTGCGCGGTCATGTTGATCTTTTTCAACTGACGGGCGGCGGCGAGGGCGGCACCTTGCAGTTCTTCGGCAGAAACCACCTTGTCGAGGAAACCGGCATCCACGGCACTTTGCGGATCGAACATTTCGCCGTTGATCACCGAACGGTGGAAGGCCGAGCGACGCAGGCGATCCCGGGCCAGCTCGATGCCGGCGTGGTGCATGGTCATGCCGATCTGCACTTCGTTCAGACCAATGCTGAACGGGCCGTCGACACCGATGCGGTAATCGGCGGACAACAGAATGAACGCACCTTTGGCCACGGCATGACCCGGGCAGGCAACGATCACCGGGAACGGGTGCGACAGCAGACGACGGGAGAGGGTAGAGCCGGCAGTCACCAGGGACACGGCCTCTTTAGGGCCGGCGGTCATTACCTTCAAATCGTAGCCGCCGGAGAGAATGCCCGGCTGGCCGGTAATGATCACGATTGCACGATCTGCCACCGCCTGATCCAGCGCCGCGTTGAAGGCCGCGATCACGTCCGGGGAAATGGCGTTGACCTTGCCGTTGCTCAGGGTCAGGGTCGCGATACCGTCTTCGAGGTGGTAGGCAATCAGATCGCTCATGGCGCAATTCCTTATAAGAAAGATGGGCAGACGTTACCCACCGCCGCCGGTCAGGTAAAGCACTGTGACTGACCCGCCGGTCACCCTTGAGCGGGTGATCCGCCGCAACGTGCCCCACGACAAACGCCTGCATGCCTATAATAGAAGGGCCGCGCCCACCCGAGATTGGCCGGATCGCCATGGCCCATCGACAGCGGAAACGACTTTTTCTCTTAACCGCATGAAAATTCTGAAAAAAAGTTTGCCATCAGAAAAGCTTTCGACTACATTAGCGCGCCTCGACAGACAGAACATGTTTGAAGAGATACGGTGAAGTGTCCGAGTGGCTTAAGGAGCACGCCTGGAAAGTGTGTATACAGGAAACTGTATCGAGAGTTCGAATCTCTCCTTCACCGCCAAATTCGATGTAAACAAAACCCTTGGTTTCGCAAGAAACCAGGGGTTTTGTGCATTCAGGCGTCCGGATTTTTTTGCTCACAGAGTTGGGTTCGGCTTCACTTTGCCGGGGCAGTACAATCGCGGTTTTATCTGTATGTAAAAGGACGACCTCCATGATCATTTCCACCACCCACTCCATCGAAGGCCGGCAGATCACGGCGTATCTGGATATTGTCAGTGCCGAATCGGTGCAGGGCGTGAATGTGATTCGCGATATGTTCGCCGGGATGCGGGACTTTTTCGGTGGGCGTTCGCAGACGTTGGAGCGGGCGTTGAAAGAGGCGCGTGTTCAGGCGACCGACGAGATCAAGGAGCGTGCGCGGGCCTTGCAGGCGGATGCGGTGGTCGGAGTGGATTTCGAGATCAGCATGCCGGCGGGGAAGGGCGGTATGGTTGTGGTGTTTGCGACCGGTACGGCGGTCAAGCTGCGCTGATCGTTGGTTCAGCGTGTGTGAGCCCATTCAACAGAATGGGCTCCCTGCCATGAATCAGCCCTGCGGTTTGAGTACGACAGTGCCTTTCGAGTCGTAGGTCAGGGGCGTATCGATGGCAACCATGGGCGTACCGCCAGGCTGAACCGGGTCTGGATGGTAGATGACGCCAGGTTTGCCAGGCTGCACTGGGCTTGGTCCGTCCAGTGGCTTGATGACGATTTCACCCGAGGCAACCTTCTCCTTGAATTTTTCCGCCGCGGCTTTGGCGGCGGCGATCTGCTCGTCCGTGAGCTTTACAACAGGCATTGGCGGGAATCCTTTGATTTCCATGTTCTCTCCTTGAGATTCATTGCGTAGGAAAAAGGGCAACGGCCTGTGAGTGGGAATCTTTAGCTCCGAAGGACCAGCGGTCTGAACATTGTGTTTAATTTCTGTAGGCCATTCGTCGGGCATCGGGCGATCTGAATCACAAGTCCAGGAATGACCGGCTAGTCTCAAAAGCCTTGGAGGTCGATATTTTTTCAGGCAAAAGGGTCTTGCCGGTATCGGCCCGCTTTTGAAAGGGGTGAAGAGATGACTGATCCGTACATCGAAGACGACGGGGCTGAATTTCCATTCAACAATTGCGTGCGCTGTGGCCAGACCGAGTATCAGGCGGGCTTTGGCGAAGATCCGGTGCAGACCGGCAAGATCAAGTCGACAGCACCCAAGGGGCCGAAAGCGAAATTTCTGCCCAAGGTGACAACACGTTCCAGGAAGTAATCCGGATGCCACAGAACCCCGCCATTGAGCGGGGTTTTTGATTGCTGATTTTCTAGAGAAGCGTCCTACGAAAATTGCGGAATCGTCCGGTTTCTTTCACAAACTTTTCACACCGATCTACGTAGGGTGAAGCCATCCGTTAGAAAGCAAGTCTCCAGCCCGTCTCCCCAGCGGGCTTTTTTTTGCCTGCGATAAAACCTTTTCTGAAATTGCTGTCCAATCGGCGCCAAGTGCGCTGTGGCACTGGACATTGCCTCGGCAACAGCATTCAATCTGCGCCCTTTTTCTTCCTTCTTTTGAGGTTTTCGTCATGCGTTTAACTCTGCCTGCTCTGGTTCTGGGGCTTCTGGTCGCTCAAGGTGCAATGGCCGGTGATGGTACCGCCGCACTGGGTGGTGGTCTGGGCGGTGCGCTGGGTAATGTGGTTGGCCAGAAAATGGGCGGCAGCAGCGGCGCGGCCATCGGCGCTGGCCTGGCTGGCGCGGCTGGCGGTGCGTTGGCAGCGAAGAAAGGCGCCCGCACCAAAGCGGCCATTGGCGGCGGTGTTGGCGCGGCAGGTGGTTCGATCATCGGCAACAGCCTGGGTGGCAAGAACGGCGCGACCATTGGCGCCGGCCTGGGCGGCGCAGCGGGCGGCGCGGTGGGCAGCAACCTGTCCAAAGGTCACAAGCGTCACTGATTGCGAATGCATGTCTGAAAAGGCCCGGCTTTATGCCGGGCCTTTTCATTGCTGAACGTTTTTCCGGAATTCGCCTCCAATTGCATATAGCCCTTCTCCGGGCATACCGTCCCGATCCGGGACCTGCGAGGTCTGTATGCGATCGACATTAACTGCGTTGGTTTTAGGATTGCTTGTGGCGCAAGGCGCCATGGCTGCCGGCGATGGTTCCGCGGCGGTCGGTGGTGGTCTGGGTGGTGTGCTGGGTAATGTGGTCGGCGGTCAACTCGGCGGCAGCACCGGCGCCGCAGTGGGCGCGGGCGTTGGCGGTGCGGCCGGCAGTGCCGTCGGGGCAAACAAACGCAATCGTACGGAAGCCGCGATTGGCGGCGGTCTTGGCGCGGCGGGTGGTTCAGTGCTGGGCAACAGCGTCGGTGGATCTACCGGCTCGGCGGTCGGTGCCGGACTCGGCGGCGCGGCAGGTGGTGCAGTGGGCAACAGCCTGGGAGGCGATGGCGGAAAATCGCATTCCGGTGGCGGCCACAAGCACAAACATAAATATCGTCACCGCTGAGCAAGCGGAATGACTGAAACCCGGCCTTGTGCCGGGTTTTTTGTGTTCCCGCGTAATGCGCCGGAACGTTTAGCGACCATACTTTTCGAACGTCTACACGCTGAGCTTCCGAGGTGCACCATGACTCCCGAAACCGAAGGCAAGGAAGAAAAAGGCCCGAGCGGGTTGCCGTTTATCAATGATCCGGGGAATGAAGATCCGGGGTCGTTGATGGATGATGCGACGGTTCCGCTTTGGGAGGGTGAGGGGGAAGAGCTTGAGTATGAGGATTTTGATGATGATGAGTGATGGACACTTGATTCGTTGGAAATTGGAAATTTTATGTAGAGCGTTAAGGGAGTGAGCAGCGGGCTAACCCCTCCATTCGCTATTGAACAAACGAGACGTCAATCCTGTCCGCGTTAATTTTGACGAACTGCCCATTCAGATGTGGGTATTCGTAGTGGATATCCTGATCCATAAAATCAACAAACGACCGGAAAACCTCGCCATCCAGGTAGCCATAAACTTCACAGTGGAATCCACTACCGAGCATCTTGATCTGCATTTTTTCGCATTGTGTAGGTGATACAAATTCCTCACCAGACAACACCATTTCGAACTCAGCTTCGTAAGTTTTTCCGACCTCAATTTTCGAAGGGCTGTAGCTTGCGAAGCATCTGATCTCAACGCCCCCAACAACCAGCAAAATAGCGTCATCTACAAAATGGTCTATTTCAACGACCAATACTTTGTGTGTCTTAGTCATGGGCAGGCCTCACTGTTTTATCTTGTGCATATGCTCTGCTAATCAAAAAGGAGTCTGAGTTAGATAAACTGTGGGGTCTCTAAGGCTCAGAAATGATGTCGTGAACTCAATGGCGGAATTCTCCGAAATAGCTGTTACCTTAAATCGAAGGCCATTTTCAAGGATTGTCAATTTCAATGGTTTAGTGGTCGGAAGATTTTTAATCGTAATGTTCTCAACCTCACTGCAGGTGATTCCAATTCGGCAAGCATTGTATTGAGCTGATTGCCACTTTCTCGGCGGTTTGTCAGGTACCTCCCTTATATCGAAGGCCATCGTTACCAAGGACTGATTAATATCAATATCTATGGAAAACAGCTTTATTTCCCCAATCTCGATGCGATTGCTGAACACCATGGAGAAAAAAGTGCTCCCTTCAAGGTCGTTCCAGTACTGCATGATTACCTCCTGAATGGGTAGTGTTCATGTGTGTTGTCAATCTTTCCATTTCTGGGGTCGTCTGCAGGTCGTACGTTAAAATGAGGGCCTTGATCGCCTTTATTGTTAATTGCTCCGAATTTGTGACCGGCAGTATGGTCTTGCAGTATCACAATGAACCCATCCTCTCTAGTAAACATGTACTGTCTGGTCGGGATCGGCATCCCGGTGCTGGATAGAATATTTTTGCCACTTTTATTAGTCATGTTCGTGTAAGTATATTGACGCTGGCGTCCATTTACCTTGTCTATCTGTATGTCCGGCTGCTGACCCCTCGGAATCCCAGCGTCAGCTTTTGCCTGTCTGAATGCTCCTCGTCTTGAGATGTCCGGCTGCTCAGGTTCACCCGGATTAGGGCAAATGGCTGAGCGTTCACTCTTTGGAGGACAGTTGGAGGTCAATCCCAACGGATCCACCCACCCCGTCGGATTCGGCACGTACCGGTACTGGTTCAACCCGCCCGCCAGTTTCACCGGATCCGGCGTCAGGTACCGTCCAACGTCCGGGTCGTAATACCGATGCCGGTTGTAATGCAGTCCGCTTTCCGCATCGAAGTACTGTCCCTGAAACCGCAGCGGCTGGTTGAGGTAATCGTCCGTCGCCAGTTCCAGCGAGGTGACCTTGCCGTAGGCGCTGTATTTGGCTGACCAGACGATCTCACCGCTGTAATCGGTCAGTTCCTGCGGCGTGCCCAAGTGGTCGAGCTGGTAGTAGAACGGGCAGGCGCGTTTCGGGCCTTTGCCGTCGAGCATCGCCAGGGGGCGGAAGGTGCCGGGTTCGTAGATGAAGCTGCGATGTTGGGTCGGGCTGCTTTCGGCGATCAGGTGGTCGCCTTGCCAGAAGAACTCGGTGGTCTGGCCGTCGACGGTCTTGCGGATACGGCGGCCGAAGGCGTCGTATTGATAGGTGGCGCTGGTGCCGTCGGGACGGGTGAGGCCGATCAGGCGGTGCTGGCTGTCGTAGCGGTATTCAGTGACCAGTTGTTGGGCGCGGCCACGGCGTTCGCGGATCAGGTTGCCGAAGGCGTCGTAGTCGTAATGGCGGTCGCCCTGCATCAGCAGGCGGTTGCCTTTGATGCTGACCGGGCCGGGGCGGTCCTGCGTCAGCAGGTTGCCGGCCGGGTCGTGGGCGAAGTTTTCCGGTACGTCGTCACGGGTGTGGCGCACGCGAATCAGCCGGTCGAGGGCGTCGTACTGGTAGCTGCGCTGGCCGTGGCGGGTGTCGGCGATGTGTTCAAGGTTGCCGTTGGCGCTGTAGGCAAAGTCGCGGCGGTACAGCGCACTGCGTTGATGGCCTACGGCGTGGGACAACAAGCGGCCCTGTTCGTCGTAGGCATATTCGCTGAGCAGCAGGCCTTGCTGACGCTGCTGTTCGCGACCGTTCTGGTAGACGTGACGGGTGAGCAAGGCGCCGTTGAGGTCGATCGCGGTCAGCGCGCCGCCCTTGGCGTAGTGGTAGTCGAGCTTGCTGTTGTCCGGCAGACGCATCCGGCTGAGCTGGCCGCAGGCGTCGTAGGTGTAACGCAGGGTGCCCCAGCCCTGATGCTCGCGTACCAGGCGGTCCTGGAGGTCGTATTCGAAGGCCAGTGGGTGATCCTGGCCGTCATCCACACCGACCAGCCGACCGAGACGGTCGTAGCGGTATTCAACCGTGCTGGCATCGGGCAGGGTCTTGAGCAGCAGGCGCCCGGCGCTGTCGCGCTCATAAGTCGTGACCAGCGTCGAGCCGTCGTCACCGAACTCGGTTTTTTCCAGCAGATGACCGTTGCGGTCGTAGGCGTAGGCGGTGCGCCGGCCATCAAAACCGGTTTCCTGTCGGATCAATCCGGTGGGCGTGTAGTCCAGCCGGTACTTCTCGCCGGACTCGTTCTCGATTTCCGTGAGCAACAGCTGCGCATGGTCGTAGCGATACTGCAGCCGCGTACCGTCGGGGTTGATCCGTCGGCTGACCAGGTGCAGGTCGTCGTCATACTCGTAGCGGGTGATCCGACCCAGCTCATCGCGTTCGGCGGTGATCTGGCCGTAGGCGCTGTAGGACCAGGCGCGGGTGGCACCGGTCGGCGAGGTGGTCTGGATCAGCCGGCCTACGGCGTCCCACGCATGACGGGTGACCGCGCCGTGTTCGTCCTGCGCAGTAATCCGCCGCCCCAAGGCATCGTAGGAAAACTTCCGAACCCCACCGTCGGGCAGGCTTTCCTCGACCAGTTGCCCTAGGTCGTTCCACACGAACACGTGCCGACCACTGTCCGGATAACGGATCGACAGCAGCCGCCCCTGCGGGTCGTAGTGGTAATGGGTGACATGGCCGTCGGGATCGACCGCTTCGGTGACATCACCCTGGGCATTGCGCCGGTACGTCCACACGGCATCGCCACGCGAACGGCTGTGCAGGAAACCGTTGCGGTACTCGTAGGACGTCGGCGCATCGTCCGGCGGAATCAGCGCGATCAGCCGTCCGACGTCGTCGTAGCGGTACTCGGTGACCGCCCCCAGCGCATCCTGCTCGCCGATCAGTCGGCCTTGCGCATCGTAGGCCTTGAGCTGCTCGCCACCGTCGGCGGCGACCTGACGCACCAGCCGCGCCGTGTCGTCGTGGACGTAAACCTCTTCGCGGCCGTCGACGTAGCGCACCGTGACGCTGCCGGCGTCATCCCAGACATAACGCGTGTCCATCTGCGAAAACGACGCCCAGTGCCGCACGCAACGCGACGCCTTGCCCTCGCGCTCCCACTCCCAGAAGAAGCTCGCACCACCGGTGAGCTGCCGTTGCAGGATGACGTGCTGATCGTCGTAGTCGTAACGCTCGTTTTCGCCAACGGCGTTGGTCGCCTCGATCAGCCGATGACGGGCATCAAAGCGGTAGCTGACCAGCGTCTGCTCGGTGCGCCAGGCGGATTCACAAAAAATCTGATAATCGACCGCCACCAGATGCGCCCGCTCGTAACGCATCAACAAACAACGTCCGGCCCCGTTGTCGAGGCGCTCAACGCGATCCAGACGATCACGCGAAATACGCAGCCGGTTGCCGTAGGCATCGCTGACAAGCGTCAGACGTCCAGCCCGAAAGTGATAAAACCGCGCCGCCTCCCCCGCCAGCGCAACAATCAACTCTTCAGGCTCATTTCCAAGAAAGATCGCCGCCCGCGACAGACTGTTGTGAATCGCCGGCCGCTCGACACTCGGCAGCGGAAACCGCGTGCGCCGGTTCTCGTGGTCAACCCAGACCACGCCATCGCCCTCGACCTCCAGCCGATGCGCCAGCGAGTGACTCCAGCCAAACCCCAACCCGACATCGACCTCAACCGCACTGGTGCGATACAACCGACTGAACTCGAACGGCAGCAATCCATCCAACACGCCATCGGTCAGCGTCAGCAGCTCTTCGCCAGTGACCATCGACACCGGACAACCGTTGGTGCAGGTCCGGGGTACACAGTCGGCGCTGTCGCCGTTGGGATTCTTCGCCTGAGCCGAAGCATCGTCGCGAGGCTCATGCCGCTCCATTCGTGTCGAGCCGTGGGACTTGTTACGCGCAATCGCCGCTGGATTGGGCACCGTCAGCACCAACGACTCGGCCGTGCGAATTTCCAGCGGAACCGCAGGCGTCGGCCGCAATGGGGCCGGGCGTGCGTTAACCATCAACGGTTTTAAAGCGCCCGCATGCCGGGTCAGATCGGGTGCCGAGGTCAGCTCCGCCAGCCGCAACGCCGAAGCCGCCAGCCATTCCCGGGCGCGCGGCGACTTGACCTTGCCGAG
This sequence comes from Pseudomonas sp. 91RF, assembly GCF_003576265.1. Taxonomy (NCBI): domain Bacteria; kingdom Pseudomonadati; phylum Pseudomonadota; class Gammaproteobacteria; order Pseudomonadales; family Pseudomonadaceae; genus Pseudomonas; species Pseudomonas sp. 91RF. Next base: position 52,580 of record NZ_QWFC01000030.1, on the reverse strand, counting down.
CACCTTGGCGCTCAACCGCAGCGGCACGCCCATGCCCGCCGACACGCGCATCAACAGAAAACCGATCAGCAATTCGACCCGGACTTCAGCCACCACCTCGGCCAGATACTGCGGTGGCAGCATCTTCAGCCAACTGGTGAACGCCGCCAGATGAATGAACAGCAACGGCTCGTCGCTGAGCATCAGCAGGCCATTGGCGATGGCTTCGGAGGAGGCCTCGAGCAAGGCTTCCAGCTCGACGCTGGACAGGTATTGCAGAAGTTTTTCGCTGTTGGCCTGCAAGTCGGCGAGCAGGGCGAACAGTTGTTTCACGTCATCCCAGACGCCATTCAGCGCCGTTTCGAAACCGCGCCAGTCGGCCTGTTGCAACTGACCGTAACGCTCCAGGAAACCCGCGCTGGAAAACTCCGCCCATTGCGGTTGAAACCCGACCCATTCCTCACGCAACCATTTTTCCAGGCCATCAATGAGCCCCTGATACGAGGCGTACAGCGTCTGGACATGCGAACTGGAAACATCGGGAAAGAAGGTGATGCGATAACGCTGGCCCCGGTCGCAGTTCTCGACCTCGAGAATGCCGCTGGGGCCGATGGTGTAATGCTGCGGTTCGCCGAATTTCAGCACACCGCCGATATCGGAAATGACCGGTTCCAGGGTCACCGGCGTATCGCCGATCGGCACGAAGCGCGCAGCTTCGAACATGTGCACCAGCGTCAGGGAGCCAGTGGCGGAACACATGGCCACTGAGGAGCTGACGGGTTTTCGGCTGGTAATCGGCGCACTGAGCTGGACATCGTTGCCGACCTTGAACACCTGATCGACATCCAGCGCGGTTCCCGTCCAGAACTGCTCGGCCCAGCTTTCATAGTTATTGAGGCAGAGGCGGAACTCCTGAAACAGCTTCTCGGCGTCAGGCTGGTCAGGGTTCAGCGCAGCGACCACCAGCAAACCGATGCTGTTGTTCAGTTTCAGGAGTTGGTCAGATGGAAGCATTCGCAGTCACTCGCGCGCATCAAGGGGATGGCGCGAAACTTTGCGGGGGATCAAACAGGAAAGAAGTCAGGCAAGTAGGCGATGTCTGTAGGGCAATTCTCTAAATGCGATTCGGCGGACAGCCGACATTGCCCGTTGCCCAACCTCGGCCACGCTCGTTATGCTGCTGAACCCTTTAATCAGATCCGAGCAGCGGTACCCGATGCCGCCTGGGATGTTTTTGATAACGGATCCGATGATGAATGCACCGCTGAAGGCGTTCGGCCCGATCAAGGCCGTGATTTTCGATATGGACGGTTTGCTGCTGGACACCGAGGGCATCTACACCGAGGTCACCTCGCTGATTGCCGAACGTTACGGGCGCACCTTCGACTGGAGCATCAAGCAGAACATCATCGGTCGCGGTGCCGGCGATCTGGCCCGTTATGTGGTCGAAGCGCTGGATCTGCCGATTACCGCCGAAGAGTTTCTGGTAATCCGCGAGCCGCTGATGCGCGAGCGTTTTCCGACTGCGCAAGCCATGCCCGGCGCCGAGGAACTGATCCGCCATCTCAAGGCGCACAACATTCCGATTGCGGTGGGTACCAGTTCATCGCGCCAGTCGTTCGGTCAGAAAACCACCTTGCACCGAGACTGGTTCGCGTTGTTCGACTTCATCGTTACCGCCGACGACCCGGAAGTCGGCGCGGCCAAACCGGCGCCGGACATTTTCCTCACCGCCGCTCGCCGCCTGGGTGTGGCGCCGGAAGATTGCCTGGTGTTCGAAGATTCGCCATTCGGCGTGACAGCCGCGAAAGCAGCCGGCATGACCGCCATCGCGATCCCTGATGCCGCCATGGCCGATGAAAAATACGCACACGCCGACGGGATTCTTCGTACGTTGAAGGCTTTCACGCCGAGTGCCTGTGGTTTACCGGCGCTGGATTGGGCCTGATCAAACCGCAAACATAAAAACGCCGCCGCTCTGTTAAAGGAGGGGCGGCGTTTTTCGTTATCGACAATCTGATCAATCAGGCGCCGAAACCACCGTCGATGCTCAGGCTGGCACCGGTGATGTAACCGGCTTCCGGGCCTGCGAGGTAGGCGACGAAGCTGGCGATTTCCTCGGCTTTGCCGTAACGACCGACCGCCATCAGCGGAATCAGGCTTTCGGCAAAGTCGCCGTGGGCCGGGTTCATGTCGGTGTCCACCGGGCCGGGCTGCACGTTGTTGATGGTGATGCCCCGTGGGCCGAGGTCGCGGGCCAGGCCTTTGGTCAGGCCCACCAGGGCGGATTTGCTCATCGCATACACGCCGCCGCCGGCGAAGGGCATGCGGTCGGCGTTGGTGCTGCCGATGTTGATGATGCGCGAGCCTTCGCCCATGTGTCTGGCGGCTTCCTGGCTGGCGATGAATACGCTGCGGACGTTGATTGCCAGGGTCTGGTCGAAGTCTTCCAGTTTGAAGTCTTCCAGCGGGGCGACGGCCAGCACACCGGCGTTGTTGACCAGAATGTCGAGGCGGCCAAAGGTTTCGACGGTCGCGTTCACGGCGTTGCGGATGGCACCGGCATCGGCGCTGTCGGCCTTGATCGCCAGGGCTTTGCCGCCAGTGGCGGTGATGCTGTTTTGCAGTTCTTCAGCCTTGGCGGCGGAGCTGACGTAGGTGAAGGCAACCGCGGCGCCTTCGGCGGCCAGGCGCTTGACGATGGCGGCACCGATGCCGCGAGAGCCGCCTTGAATCAGAGCGACTTTACCGCTGAGGTGTTGAGTGGTCATGTTCGATCTCCAGAAATTTCAAGGCAGGCTGCCTTGGTGTGGTGTCGAGTATCTGCCCCTCGCCACCGGGCGAGTAGACCGTGGTTGCTATAGTCTGTGTAAACCAAAAGTTTGGAATGGCGGCCATGGAAACCTTCAGCAGTATCGAATGCTTCGTTCGCAGCGCCGAAGTCGGCAGCTTTGCCGAAGCCGCGCGACGCCTGAGCCTGACACCGGCCGCCGTGGGCAAAAGCGTGGCGAAACTGGAAGCGCGCCTCGGCGTGAGGCTGTTCCAGCGTAGCACCCGAAGATTGACCCTGACGGAAGCGGGGCAATTGTTTCTGAGTGAGGTCAGCGGCAGCCTGACCACCATCCAGAATGCCGTGAGTAATCTGGCCAGCGCCGGGGGGCAACCGGCCGGCACGCTGAAAGTCAGCATGGGCACGGTGTTCGGCCGTTTGTATATCGTGCCGTTGCTGGGTGAGTTTCTGGCAAGGTTCCCGGCGATCAACCCGGACTGGCACTTCGATAACCGCCAGGTCGATCTGATCGGCCAGGGTTTTGATGCGGCGATTGGCGGTGGCTTCGAGCTGCCCCAAGGCGTGGTGGCGCGCAGGCTGACGCCGGCGCATCGGGTGTTGGTGGCTTCGGCGGCATATCTGGATCGGCACGCGCCGATCAGCGAACCGGACGACCTCAAACTGCACGAGGGCATCCTGATCCGCTCACCGCAGACCGGTCGTGTGCGTTCCTGGCAGTTGACCCATCGCACGCAGCAACACAGCCCGTTGACCCTCACGGCGCGAATGACCATGAGCGATTCCGAAGCCGCCTGCGCCACGGCGGCGCAGGGGCTGGGGATTGCGTTGGTGAGCATGCCGTTTGCCGTCGGCTATCTGGAGGCGGGAACGTTACAGCGGGTCTTGCCCGACTGGTACGTCGACGACGGCAACATCTCCATCTATTACGCCGAGCACAAACTGCTGCCGGGCAAGACCCGGGCGTTCGTCGATTTCATCATCGAACAGTTTTCAACCCTGGGTCTCGCCGAGCGGTTCAACGCGCAAAACGTGCTGGCCAGCCGATGATGGTTTTTGGCCGTGGGGTCGCATACGTCCGCACCTTGGACGTCGACAGCCCCAGGCGCACCAGCGACTCGGCGATGGTCACGGCAGCGGTGACGCCATCGATCACTGGCACCCCGGTGCGCTGACGAATCTTTTCATCGAGCCCGGCCATGCCGCCGCAACCGAGGCAGATCACCTCGGCTTTATCCTGATTCACCGCCAGTTCGGCCTGATGCACGATCGCCTCCAGTGCGCGCTGAGGTTCGTGTTCCAGCTCCAGAACCGCCAGGCCGCTGGCCCGTACCGAGGCGCAGCGATCCCACAGGCCCGAGAGTTTCAGCCGATCCTCGATCAACGGCACGGTGCGATCCAGTGTGGTGACCACCGAATAGGCGTGGCCCAGAAACATCGCAGTGCTGGCCGCCGCATCGGTGATGTCCACCACCGGCACGTTGAGCAATTCCTGCAAACCTTCGCGACCGTGTTCGCCGTAGCCGGCCTGGATTACTGCGTCGAACGGCTGGTCGTAGGACATGACCCGGTCCATCACGGCAATGGCGGCCAGGTAACTTTCGAAATTGCCCTCGACGGAATCAGCCCCGAAGTACGGCGTCAGGCCGACGATCTCGGTGCCGGGGGAGGCCACAGCCTGCGCCGAGCGGGCGATGGCTTGGGTGATGGATTCGGTGGTGTTGACGTTGACCACGAGAATTCGCATGGGAAGTCCTTATTACGGTTGGTTCTGCGGCCCCGCGAAGGGCCGCCAAAAGTTTCAGTGGCTGACGTTGTCGACGGCGATGGCTTCACCGTCCACGTCGGCGTAGTGCGGCTGGCGTTTGGCGACGATCAGGTAAAGCATCCCGGCGATGCCGGCACCGATCAGCCAGGAGAAGGGCGAAACGTTGTGGAAGCCCGGCACCAATGCCAGGACGATGGCGATCAGAGCGGCCGGAATGAACGCCGCCACCGCCCGCAGATTGACCCCGCGGCTGTAGAAATACGCGCCGTTCGGGTCTTCGCTGTACAGCTGTGGCACGTGAATCCGGCTTTTGCGGATCAGCCAGTAGTCGACCATGATCACGCCGTACAACGGGCCGAGCAGGGCGCCGAGGCCGGACAGGAAATACACGATCACCAGCGGGCTGTTGTAGAGGTTCCACGGCAGGATCAGCACCGCAATCGTTGCGCTGATCAGTCCGGCACGGCGGAAGGTCAGGTATTTAGGTGCCAGGTTGCTGAGCACGAAGGCCGGAGCGACGAAATTGGCCATGATGTTTACCGCCACGGTGACGATCAGGAACGCCAGGCAACCGAGCACCAGAAAGAACGTGTTGGGGATCGAGGCGATGATTTCGGTCGGGCTTTCGATGATCCGCCCGTTGATCTGAAATTGCGCACCGCACAGCAGGACGGTGATCCCGGCGAACACCAGAATATTCACCGGCAGCCCCCAGAAATTTCCAATCTTGATGGTTTTGCGGCACGGCGAAGAGCGAGCGAAGTCGCAGAAGTTGAGGATCAGCGTGCCGTAGATCGCCAGCCACAAGGCGCCGCCGGCAAAGATGTTGCGCCACATCTCGCCACCGGTCAGCGGTTCGCGGATCGACCAGGCGATGGTCGCGTTGGCCTGGGTGTACATCCACGCGGCGAGGCAGGCGACGGTCAGCAGAATCACCGGCCCGGCGAAGGCTTCGTAGCGGCGGACCATTTCCATGCCGTAGGCCAGAATCCCCAGTTGCACGAACCAGATCGCCACGAAACACACCCAGCCCAGGCTCGACAGGCCGAGGATCGAGTTGTGGTCGTAGTCGGCAAATCCGGGATGGATCGCCGTGAGCAACACGCGAAATACCACCGATGCCAGGTACGTCTGAATCCCGAACCAGGCGATGGCGATTACCGCCCGGATCAATGCAGGAATCTGCGCCCCGTGAATGCCGAAACTGATCCGGCTGATCACCGGAAACGGCACCCCGGTTTTCTGCCCCATGTAGCCGGACAGATTCATGAAGAAATACACCAGCGCCGCGCCGATCCCCAGCGACAGCAGAATCTGCCAGCCGCCCAGGCCCAGGGCGTACAGACCGATGGCAAACGAATAGTTGGCGATGTTGTGCACATCGTTGGTCCACAGGGCAAAGATGCTGTATTTGCCCCAGCGCCGTCCTTCGACCTTGGTCGGTGCGAGGTCGCTGTTGTGCAGGCGCGGGCTCAGTTGCAGCGGTTCGGTGATGCCGTCACCGGGCGCGGTGTGATCGAGGGTTGAGGAGGAGGGCAGATTCAGCGCGATGTTGTTGTTCGAAAGACTCGTACGCATTCCGGCAGGCTCCTGATGTTCGGGCCGCGATGACTGTGCATGAGCGCTCAGGCTCGGCAGATCTTCGTCGCAGCGGTGAAACATCACTGGTTACGGGGCATCTGCAGCCTGTACGGGATAGGGCGCTTCAGGCTTGCGGATCGAAAGTGTGGGTTCATGTTTTGCAACTTTGTATACAAAACATGTATGCACTAAAGCCAGATCTGTGCCAGTCAGCGATCTATGAAAACCACCACTGATTTCGAAAAGTTATTGAATAGCGCTAAGTCGCTGAAATTCAGGCGATATAAATTGACCGTTCGAACAGGTATTTATTTTTCGGAAGGGATTTTGGCGGACGCCGGAAGGGATCGCTTTGGCAGCGGGATGTAACTTTTCAGGGCGCGGAAATGAAAAGTGCACACATAAATGGCACCGATGGTGACATTCGTGTGTACACATTTTTCATGTCTGGCAGAGACAACTGTGGGGCGAGCGGTTTACGCCTTGCTGATGATATTCCCGGCGTGCAACCCGCATTCTTTCTGGGTCGCTTCTTCCCACCACCAGCGGCCTTCGCGCTCGTGCTGGTTCGGCAGGACAGGGCGGGTGCAGGGTTCGCAGCCGATGCTGATGAAACCGCGTTCATGCAGGCTGTTGTACGGCAGCTCCAGCATGCGGATGTAGCCCCAGATTTCCTCGCTGGTCATCTGCGCCAGCGGGTTGAACTTGTACAGCGTGCGCTCCGGGGTGGAGAACGCGCTGTCGATTTCCATCACCGCGACTGCGCTGCGGGTGCCCGGGCTCTGGTCGCGGCGCTGGCCGGTGGCCCAGGCTTTGACGCCGGACAGTTTGCGGCGCAGCGGCTCGATCTTGCGGATGCCACAGCACTCGCCATGGCCGTCCTTGTAGAAACTGAACAGGCCTTTTTCCTTCACGAACGGTTCGAGTTTCGTGTAGTCCGGCGAGACCAGTTCGATGTCGATCTTGTAGTGCTCGCGCACCTGATCGATGAAACGGTAGGTTTCCGGGTGCAGACGGCCGGTGTCGAGACTGAACACCTTGACGTTCTTGTTCAGCTTCCAGGCCATGTCCACCAGCACCACATCCTCGGCGCCGCTGAAAGATATCCACAGGTCATCGCCGAACTCGGCAAATGCGAGCTTGAGGATGTCCTGGGCGGATTTGTTGGCATAGGTCGTGGCGAGTTCCACGACGTCGAACGTTGGGCTCATCAGGGCGGCTTCCTACAGGTCGGTGGCGCTGGGCGCTCTATATGGCGCCGATGTTAACAAAAAGCAACGCCCGCCGGGGTGGCCTCTGCGTTGCACGGTCCAGGTCGAGCCGCTAGAGTTCGGGCTCGCTCGACTCAATAAACATTACAAACGGAGTGTCCTGTGGAAATTGCCTGTCTTGACCTTGAAGGAGTGCTGGTACCGGAAATCTGGATCGCCTTCGCCGAAAAAACCGGAATCGAATCGCTCAAGGCCACCACCCGGGACATTCCCGACTACGACGTGCTGATGAAACAGCGCCTGCGCATCCTCGATGAACATGGCCTGAAGCTTTCGGACATTCAGGAAGTGATCGCCACTCTCAAGCCGCTGGACGGCGCGGTGGAGTTCGTCAACTGGCTGCGCGAGCGGTTTCAGGTGGTGATTCTGTCGGATACGTTCTATGAGTTTTCCCAGCCGCTGATGCGCCAGCTGGGTTTCCCGACCTTGCTCTGCCACCGTCTGATCACTGACGAAAGCGGGCGGGTCACGGGCTATCAGTTGCGTCAGAAAGATCCGAAACGTCAGTCGGTCCTGGCCTTCAAGAGCCTGTATTACCGGGTGATTGCGGCAGGGGATTCCTACAACGACACCAGCATGCTGGGCGAAGCGGATGCGGGGATTCTGTTTCATGCGCCGGATAACGTGATCCGCGAGTTCCCGCAGTTTCCGGCGGTGCACAGTTTTGCCGAGTTGAAGCAGGAGTTTCTCAAGGCTTCGAACCGCGATCTGAGCCTGTAAGTCATGCTGTGGCGAGGGCGCAACCGCCCTCGCCGCAAGCGTCAGAGGTTCTGCAAGGTTTCAAGCAGGACTCTGACCTTGGTAATCGACTCCTGATACTCCGCCTCCCAATCCGAATCGGCGACGATCCCGCCACCGCCCCAGCAGCACACCTGCCCATCCTTTACCAACAGGCTGCGAATGGCGATCGAGCTGTCCATCTCGCCGCGCACGTCCAGGTACAGCAACGAACCGCAATACAAACCGCGTCGGGTCGGTTCCAGTTCGTCGATGATCTGCATCGCACGAATCTTCGGTGCGCCGGTGATCGAGCCGCCGGGGAAGCTGCCGGCAATCAGGTCCAGGGCATCGCGATCATCCGCCAGTTCACCGGTCACGCTGCTGACCAGGTGATGCACGTTCGGATAACTTTCCAGGCTGAACAGCTCCGGCACCCGCACGGAGCCGATTCGGCAGGTGCGGCCGAGATCGTTGCGCAGCAGATCGACGATCATCAGGTTTTCCGCACGATCCTTGGGGCTGGCCAACAGTTCGGCGGCGTTGGCGGCATCTTCGGCCGGGTTCGCGCCACGGGGGCGTGTGCCTTTGATCGGGCGGGTTTCCACCTGACGCTGACTGACTTTGACAAAGCGCTCGGGCGAGAGACTCAGCACCGCGTTGCCGTCGGGCAGGCTCTGGAACCCGGAAAACGGCGTCGGGCAGGCCTCGCGCAACGCACAGTAAGCCAGCCACGGGTCACCTTCACACGGCGCGCGGAAACGCTGGGCGAAGTTGACCTGATAGCAGTCGCCGGCCTGGATGTATTGATGAATGCGTTCGAGCGCCTGACGATAGTCGTCAGCCGAAAGGTCGGCGGTCATCGGCGTGTTCAGTTTGAACGGCGTCAGCTCAACGATCACCGGTTGGCTGAACAGATCGATTAACCGTTGTTTTTCACTGGCGCTGAGCGACGGATGAAACACCAGTTGGCTGGTGGCTTTGTGGTGATCGCTGATCAGGGCCCAGTCGTACAAGCCAAAACGCGCATCCGGCAGTTGCAGATCATCCAGCGCCTGACTTGGCAGATTTTCCAGATGCCGGCCGAAGTCGTAACTCAGGTAACCGATCAGGCCTCCGGCGAACGGCAGCTCGTATTCCGAAGGCAACTGTGCCTCGCCGAGGCGCGCCAGATTGTCCCGCAGGCGTTGCAGGAAATCGTCGCCACGTTCGTCGGGCAACACCGCCAGTTGTTCCAGCGGCCAGGCGCTGAGCAAGTCATAACGGCCACGGTCGGCACTCGGCCGGCCGCTGTCGAGCAGCACGGCGCCGGGCGCATGGCGGATTGCCGCGAAATAGTCGGCGGGGTTGGCACGGTAGGGCAGCGGGTGTACGGAACAGGTCAGCATGGGCGGGGCAGATCGGCCATCGAGGCGGGGTGGGGATTGTAGTCCCCTCGAGGAATTGCTCCTAGAGGGGATGTCGGGGATTGGCAGATCGGAGGCCGGTAGCGCGACTCAGCCCTCGACCGCCGGAATATGCCCGAACAGTTCCTGAGCAAACGCCACCCGCTCTTCAACCGTTTCAGTCACACCGCGGGTCTTGAGATCCTCCAGATGCGCTTCCACCGCATGGGTCCGTGCCGTCAGCCCGCAGTCATTGGCAATCTGGATATTCAGCCCCGGCCGCGCATTCAGTTCCAGAATCAGCGGGCCTTTCTCCTGGTCCAGCACCATGTCCACGCCGATGTAACCCAGGCCGCACAGCTCATAGCAACCGGCGGCGAGCCTCATGAAACCGTCCCAGTAGGGCAGTTGCACGCCGTCCACTGCGTTGGTGGTGTCCGGGTGTTTGGCGATGATGTTGTTCAGCCAGGTGCCGCGCAACGTCAGGCCGGTCGCCAGGTCTACGCCGACGCCGATGGCGCCCTGGTGCAGGTTGGCCTTGCCGCCGGACTGCCGGGTCGGCAGGCGCAGCATGGCCATCACCGGATAGCCCATCAGCACGATGATGCGGATGTCCGGCACGCCTTCGTAGCTGATGCTCTTGAAGATCTGGTCAGGGGTCACCCGGTATTCGATCAGCGCCCGGTCGCGGTGGCCGCCGAGCGAATACAGGCCGGTGAGGATGCTGGAGATATGGTGCTCCAGCTCTTCGTGGGTGAGGATTTTGCCCGACACCGTGCGATAGCGGCCCTCGAAACGGTCGGCGATAACGATGATGCCGTCACCGCCGGCGCCCTGGGCCGGCTTGATCACGAAGTCGTTGCGCCCGCCGATGATCTCGTCGAGCTTGTCGATTTCCTTCTCCGTGGAAATCACGCCATACAGTTCCGGCACATGAATGCCGGCCTTGATCGCGCGCTCCTTGGTGATGATCTTGTCATCGACAATCGGGTACAGACTGCGCTTGTTGTACTTGAGCACGTAGTCCGCGTTACGCCGATTGATGCCCATGATGCCCCGGGCTTCCAGGGCCTTCCAGGTCTTCCAGAAACCGAACATCAGGCGTCAGCCTTCTTCAGGAAAGCCTTGAAGCGCACCAGTTCGGTCAGGCGATAACCGCGATAGCGACCCATGGCCAGCATGAAGCCCACCAGGATCAGCAGGATCGCCGGGAAAGTGAACACGAAGTACACCAGCTCCGGCACGGTCATGATCAGGTGTGCCAGGGACGCCGCGAACAGCGTGCCGATCGCCACTTTCAAGGCATGGCTGGCGCCGCGCTCTTCCCAGGTGATCGACAGGCGTTCGATAGTCATGGTCAGAATCACCATCGGGAACAGTGCCACCGACAGACCGCGCTCCAGACCGAGCTTATGACTGAACAGACTGATCGCCGCGATCAGCACCACCACGAAGGTCAGCACCACCGAGAGTCGAGGCAGCATTTGCAGCTTCAGGTGTTCCAGATACGAGCGCAGCGACAGCCCCAGCGCGGTGATCACGGTAAACAGCAGGATGCCGAAGCCCAGCTGCGTCTCGCGGAAAGCCAGGGCGATCAGCACCGGGGTGAATGTGCCGAGGGTCTGCAGGCCGACCAGGTTGCGCAGGATCAGGATCACCAGTACGCCGATCGGGATCATCACCATGATCATGAACGTCTGCTGGGTTTGCAGCGGCAGGCCGTACAGCGAGTATTCGAGGAAGTTGGCGTCGGTGTTTTCGTCGGTCAGTTTGGCCAGACGAATCGCGTTCATCTCGCTGTTGTTCAGGCTGAAGGTCACGTTGGCTTTCTTCGCGCCGTCGACGGTGATCAGGTTTTCATCGCCGGTCCACCATAGCAGGCGGTCGGTCGGCAGGCCTTGTTCGCCGGTTTCCGGGTTGAAGTACAGCCAGTCGTTGCCGTTGAAGCTGCGCAGCCACAGTTCAGGGGTTTGCGGCTGATCGGCGACGAGGCGGATGGTGTGGACTTTCTCGACAGGAACGTGGGCGATGGACAGCAGCAGCTCAACGATTTTTGCCTTGTGGGCCGTCGACGGATCGCCGGCCAGCAGCAGTTTCACGTTGTCGTCGTTGGTGTTGTTGACACGTTTGATCGCTTCGCCGATGAAAGTTTCGACGTCGGCCGAGTGCTGGCGGATCGGCGCGAGCAGGGCTTCGGCGGCGATTTTTTCCGGGCCTTCGATGGCCATGCTGTCGCGGAAAGTCGGGCCTTTGACCTTGGTTTTCTCGGCGGTGTAACGCTTGGTCAGCACCAGACGGTAATAAAGGGTCTGGTTGCCCTTGGCCCGGCGCGCCGACCAGGTGACCTTGCGGTTGCCGTCGACACGGTTGACCGCCACACCGTAGTTGTTGGAGATAAAGCTCTCATTGAGGCTGACGTAATCGCGGCTCAGGGGCGGCACGAACATCTGGATCTTCACCGGATCCTTGGTGCTGGCGACGAACTCGACCTTGGCGTCGATGTTCCACAAGTCGTCGGTGGCGTCTTCGGTCACCGGAATGCCGAGCACGAAAATCTGATAGGCCGTAACCGAAACGCCCAGGAGCACCAGGATGGTGATCAGGATTTTCAGGTGGAAGGTTAGAGAACGCATGGAAATTACTCGGCGGTATGAGCGGCGATGGCGCAGGCGGGTTTGCCGGCAGCGTATTTAAGACTGGGATCGACCAGCGCATCGAAGCGTTTCAGCGCCTCGGAGCCGATCAAAAGCGGGTATTGGAACGCACTGCGGTCGGTCAGGTTCACTTCGATGCTGCGCATCGCCGAACCCATGCAGATATCCAGCTCGATCACCGGGCGCGCGGTGTACTTCTTGCCTTCTTCCGGGTCGTAGTCGCCGGCGCGGCGCTTGATCTTGCTGACCCGGGCCAGCGGCCGTTCGATCGGGTGCGAATGCGCAGCGTCGATGGCCAGGTAGAAACGCACCCAGGACTCGCCGTTGCGCTTGAAGCGTTTGATGTCGCGGGCGCTCAGGGAGGCGGTTTTCGCTCCGGTGTCGAGTTTCGCCGCCACTTCCAGGTTGATCCCGTCGAGGGCGGCGTACTCGTTGAGGCCGTACACAGTCTTTTCCCCCGCCACAGCCAGGCCGGGCAGGCAAAACAGATAGAAAAAGGTGGGGAAGGGCTTGAGTCTCATAAATCCTGGCGAGCAGCGTTCCGTTCTCGGTTCAGGGCCACGGCATCAGGAGATCCTGTCTGCGCGCGCCTTCGTGTGCCTATCAGCTTTTTATGACAAGCCGTGCAAGTGACTGGCAAATGCGGGCGGCATTCTAGCACGGTGGTTTTATGGCGCCAGCGCCCGAGCGGGTCTATAACCCTTGGGGCTGATATCGGGCGTTATTAGACGATTGTCGACAATATCCATTTATCCTTTGACTGATGCAGGCTGATTCGCTAGTTTTTGCCGCATTGGATTTGAAGGTGTCGACAATATGCTGGATCAACTCGATCCCCCGGTCATCAGCGGCGACGATTCGGAAACCCTGTCCGAAAACGTCTTCAGGCGTATCCAGGCCGCCATCGTCAAAGGCGAAATCGCCCCGGGCAGCAAGATCTCCGAGCCGGAACTGGCGCGTACATACGGCATCAGTCGCGGGCCGCTGCGCGAGGCGATTCACCGCCTCGAAGGCCAGCGCCTGCTGGTGCGTGTGCCGCATGTCGGCGCGCGGGTGGTCTCGTTGAGCCATGCCGAATTGCTCGAACTCTACGAAATCCGCGAATCCCTCGAAGGCATGGCCTGCCGTCTGGCGGCCGAACGCATGAGCGTCGAAGAAATCGACGAACTGCGCCGGGTTCTGGAAACCCACGAGCGCGATGCCGCGTTCCAGGCCGGCGTCGGCTACTACCAGCAGGAAGGCGATTTCGACTTTCACTACCGGATCATCCAGGGCAGCGGCAACCGCACCCTCACGCAAATGCTCTGCGGCGAGCTCTATCAACTGGTGCGCATGTACCGCATCCAGTTTTCCACCACGCCCAACCGCCCGCGCCAGGCCTTTGCCGAACACCACCGGATTCTCGATGCCATCGCCGACCGTGACGGCGAGCTCGCGGAATTGTTGATGCGCCGCCACATCGGCGCCTCGAAACGCAACATCGCCCGTCATTACCAGGACGGCGCCGACAATAAGACAGCCACTGAACGAGGTGAGTCATGAGTTCCAACAAGAGCACTCCAGGCCAGCGTTTCCGCGATGCGGTCGCCAGCGAACATCCGTTGCAAGTGGTCGGCGCGATCAACGCCAACCACGCGCTGCTGGCCAAGCGCGCCGGTTTCAAGGCGATTTACCTGTCCGGTGGCGGGGTGGCTGCCGGCTCCCTCGGCGTGCCGGACCTGGGCATCACTGGTCTGGATGACGTGCTGACCGACGTGCGCCGCATCACCGACGTCTGCGATCTGCCGCTGCTGGTGGACGTCGACACCGGTTTCGGCGCCTCGGCGTTCAACGTTGCGCGTACCGTGAAGTCGATGATCAAGTTCGGCGCCGCGGCGATCCACATCGAAGACCAGGTCGGCGCCAAGCGCTGTGGCCACCGTCCGAACAAAGAGATCGTCACCCAGCAGGAAATGGTCGATCGCATCAAGGCCGCCGTCGATGCCCGTACCGACGACAGCTTCGTGATCATGGCCCGCACCGACGCGTTGGCCGTTGAAGGTCTGGACTCGGCACTGGATCGCGCCGCCGCTTGTATCGAGGCCGGCGCCGACATGATCTTCCCGGAAGCCATCACTGAACTGGAGATGTACAAGCTGTTCGCCAACCGCGTGAAAGCGCCGATCCTGGCCAACATCACCGAGTTCGGCTCGACGCCGCTGTACACCACCGAGCAGTTGGCCGGAGCGGATGTGTCGCTGGTGCTGTACCCGCTGTCGGCGTTCCGCGCGATGAACAAGGCGGCGGAAAACGTCTACACCGCGATCCGCCGCGACGGCACCCAGCAGAATGTCATCGACACCATGCAGACTCGCATGGAGCTCTACGATCGCATCGATTACCACACCTTCGAGCAGAAGCTCGACGCGTTGTTTGCGGCGAAGAAGTAAGCCGCAACCGTACTCCCTAACAAATTCAAGATTGGAGACAACAATGGCCGAAGCAAAAGTACTCAGTGGCGCCGGGCTCCGGGGCCAGGTCGCCGGGCAAACCGCACTGTCCACCGTGGGCCAGGCCGGTGCCGGGCTGACCTATCGCGGCTACGACGTGCGCGAACTGGCGGCAGACGCACAGTTTGAAGAAGTGGCGTACCTGCTGCTCTACGGAGAGCTGCCGACCAAGGCCCAGCTCACCGAATATCAAGGCAAACTGAGCAAACTGCGCGACCTGCCGCAAGCGCTGAAAGAAGTGCTGGAACGCATCCCCGCCGACGCCCACCCGATGGACGTGATGCGCACCGGTTGCTCGTTCCTGGGCAACATCGAGCCGGAGAAGGACTTCTCCGAGCAACGCGACAAGACCGATCGCCTGCTGGCCGCGTTCCCGGCGATCATGTGCTACTGGTATCGCTTCAGCCACGACGGCAAACGCATCAACTGCGTGAGCGACGAGCCGTCCATCGGCGGCCACTTCCTGCACCTGCTGCACGACAAGAAGCCGAGCGAACTGCACGTCAAAGTGATGAACGTCTCGCTGATCCTCTACGCCGAGCACGAATTCAACGCCTCGACTTTCACCGCACGCGTCTGTGCGTCGACCCTGTCCGACCTGTATTCCTGCGTCACGGCAGCCATCGGCTCGCTGCGCGGCCCGCTGCACGGCGGCGCCAACGAAGCGGCGATGGAAATGATCGAGCGCTTCTCGTCGCCGGAAGAGGCGATCAAGGGCACCCTCGGCATGCTCGAGCGCAAGGACAAGATCATGGGCTTCGGCCATGCGATCTATAAGGACAGCGATCCGCGCAACGAGGTGATCAAGGGCTGGTCGAAAAAACTCGCCGACGAAGTGGGCGACAAGGTGTTGTTCGCGGTTTCGGAAGCCATCGACAAGACCATGTGGGAGCAAAAGAAACTGTTCCCCAACGCCGACTTCTACCATGCCTCGGCGTACCACTTCATGGGCATCCCGACCAAGCTGTTCACCCCGATCTTCGTCTGCTCGCGCCTGACCGGCTGGGCGGCGCACGTATTCGAACAGCGCGCCAACAACCGCATCATCCGTCCAAGCGCCGAGTACGTCGGCGTCGAACAGCGCAAGTTCGTGCCAATCGAACGTCGCTGAATGGTGGGCTGCCCCGGAGCTTGAGAACACCGATAAACCCTGTGGGAGCGAGCCTGCTCGCGATGACGGACAGACATTCAACAAAGATGTCGACTGATTAACCGCTATCGTCGGAACGCCGCCCGGAGCAAGCTCGCTCCCACAGTGGAGTGTGTTGAGTTCAAAGGCTGCGTCTGGCCCCACCTTTTTGTTATCACCGTGACCGAGTCCTGACCGATGAACACAGAATTTCGCAAGAACCTGCCCGGCACGCCGCTGGACTTTTTCGACGTCCGTGCGGCTGTCGATGCGATCCAGCCGGGCAGCTACGACACCCTGCCGTACACCTCTCGCGTGCTGGCGGAAAACCTCGTGCGTCGCTGCGACCCGGCCACGCTCACCGATTCCCTGAAGCAACTGATCGAGCGCAAGCGCGACCTCGACTTCCCGTGGTTCCCGGCCCGTGTGGTGTGCCACGACATTCTCGGCCAGACCGCGCTGGTGGACCTGGCCGGCCTGCGTGACGCGATTGCCCAGCAGGGCGGCGACCCGGCGCAGGTCAACCCGGTGGTGCCGACGCAACTGATCGTCGACCACTCGCTGGCGGTGGAGGCGGGTGGTTTTGACGCCCAGGCGTTCGAGAAGAACCGCGCCATCGAAGACCGTCGCAACGAAGACCGCTTCCACTTCATCAACTGGACCAAAAAGGCGTTCAAGAACGTCGACGTGATCCCGCCGGGCAACGGCATCATGCACCAGATCAACCTGGAGAAAATGTCTCCGGTGATTCAGGTGCGCGACGGCGTGGCATTCCCGGATACCTGCGTCGGCACCGATAGCCACACCCCGCACGTCGATGCGCTGGGCGTGATTGCCATCGGCGTCGGTGGGCTTGAAGCCGAGAGCGTGATGCTCGGCCGCGCGTCGTGGATGCGTCTGCCGGAAAGCGTCGGCGTCGAACTGACCGGCAAGCTGCAACCGGGCATCACCGCCACCGACATGGTGCTGGCGCTGACCGAGTACCTGCGCAAACAGAAAGTGGTCGGTGCGTGGCTGGAGTTTTTCGGCGAAGGTGCTTCGGCACTGACCCTCGGCGACCGCGCGACCATCTCCAACATGGCCCCGGAATATGGCGCTACTGCCGCGATGTTCTACATCGACCAGCAGACCATCGATTACCTGAAACTGACCGGTCGTGAAGACCAGCAAGTGCAACTGGTCGAGCAATACGCCAAGCAGATCGGTCTGTGGGCCGACAGCCTGAAAGGCGCGCAGTACGAGCGCGGCCTGACCTTCGACCTGTCTTCGGTGGTGCGCAACATGGCTGGCCCGAGCAACCCGCACGCCCGCGTGGCAGTGTCGGATCTGGCGGCCAAAGGCATCTCCGGGAAATGGGAAGACGTGCCCGGCCAGATGCCCGACGGCGCGGTGATCATCGCGGCCATCACCAGTTGCACCAACACCAGCAACCCGCGCAACGTGATCGCCGCCGGCCTGCTGGCGCGCAATGCCAACAAGCTCGGCCTGACCCGCAAGCCGTGGGTCAAGTCGTCGCTGGCGCCGGGCTCGAAAACCGTGGCGCTGTACCTCGATGAAGCGGGGTTGACCACGGAGCTGGAGCAACTCGGTTTCGGCGTCGTCGCCTTCGCCTGCACCACTTGCAACGGCATGTCCGGCGCGCTGGATCCGGTGATCCAGCAAGAGATCATCGACCGTGATCTGTACGCCACCGCCGTGCTGTCCGGCAACCGCAACTTCGACGGCCGGATTCACCCGTACGCCAAGCAGGCGTTCCTCGCTTCGCCGCCGCTGGTGGTGGCCTACGCGATTGCCGGCACCATCCGTTTCGACATCGAAAAAGACGTGCTCGGCGTGGTCGACGGCAAGGAAATCCGCCTGAAGGACATCTGGCCGAGCGACGAAGAAATCGACGCGGTGGTGAAGTCGTCGGTCAAGCCCGAGCAGTTCCGCCAGGTCTACATCCCGATGTTCGCCATCCACGAAGACACCGGCCCGAAAGTCACGCCGCTGTATGACTGGCGCGAGATGAGCACCTACATCCGCCGTCCGCCGTACTGGGAAGGCGCGCTGGCCGGGGCGCGTCCGCTCAAGGGCATGCGCCCGCTGGCGGTGCTGCCGGACAACATCACCACCGATCACCTGTCGCCGTCGAACGCGATCATGCTCGACAGCGCCGCCGGCGAATACCTGGCGAAAATGGGCCTGCCGGAAGAGGACTTCAACTCTTACGCAACCCACCGTGGCGACCACCTGACCGCGCAGCGAGCAACGTTTGCCAACCCGAAACTGTTCAACGAAATGGTCGTGGAAAACGGCAAGGTCAAGCAGGGCTCGCTGGCCCGTGTGGAGCCGGAAGGCAAAGTGATGCGCATGTGGGAAGCCATCGAAACCTACATGGAACGCAAGCAGCCGCTGATCATCATCGCCGGCGCCGACTACGGCCAGGGTTCGTCCCGGGACTGGGCGGCCAAAGGCGTGCGTCTGGCGGGTGTGGAAGCGATTGCCGCCGAAGGTTTCGAGCGCATTCACCGCACCAACCTGGTGGGCATGGGCGTGTTGCCGCTGGAGTTCAAACCGGGCACCGACCGTAAAACATTGGGCATCGACGGCAGCGAAACCTACGACGTGATCGGCGCCCGTACGCCGCGCGCCGACCTGACGCTGGTGATCCATCGCAAGAACGGCGAGCGCGTCGACGTGCCGGTGACCTGCCGCCTCGACACCGCCGAAGAAGTGTCGATCTACGAGGCCGGCGGCGTGTTGCAACGCTTCGCCCAGGACTTCCTCGAAGAGTCGGCGGTTGCCGTTTAAATCAATCGATGTGGGCATGGGACTTCAAGTCCCATGTCTTCGTTAAGGAGCACCATGGCTCACGCAGCTAAGTTCGCACCGCAGATCAAAATCCCCGCCACCTACATGCGCGGCGGCACCAGCAAAGGCGTGTTTTTCAGCCTCACCGACCTGCCTGAGGCGGCGCAAATTCCCGGCCCGACCCGCGATGCGCTGTTACTACGGGTAATCGGCAGCCCCGACCCCTACGACAAACAGATCGACGGCATGGGCGGCGCCACCTCCAGCACCAGCAAAACCGTGATCCTGTCGAAAAGCATCAAGGCCGATCACGACGTCGATTACCTGTTCGGTCAGGTGTCCATCGACAAACCGTTCGTGGACTGGAGCGGCAACTGCGGCAACCTGTCGGCGGCGGTCGGCTCGTTCGCCATCAGCAACGGTCTGGTGGACGCCAGCCGCATTCCGCACAACGGTGTGGCGGTGGTTCGCGTGTGGCAGGCCAACATCGGTAAAACGATCATTGCCCACGTGCCGATCACCAATGGTGAAGTCCAGGAAACCGGTGATTTCGAACTCGACGGCGTGACCTTTCCGGCTGCCGAAGTGCAGGTCGAATTCATGGACCCGGCGGCGGAAGAAGAGGGCGGCGGTGGCTCGATGTTCCCCACCGGCAACCTGATCGACGAACTGGAAGTCCCGGGCGTCGGCACCTTCAAGGCGACCATGATCAACGCGGGTATCCCGACGATCTTCGTCAACGCCGAAGACATCGGCTACACCGGTACCGAACTGCAGAGTGCGATCAACAGCGATCCGAAAGCGCTGCAGATGTTCGAGACCATCCGTGCCTACGGTGCCTTGCGCATGGGGCTGATTTCCAACATCGACGAAGCGGCCAAGCGTCAGCACACGCCGAAGGTGGCTTTCGTGGCTCGGCCTGCGGATTACGTGGCGTCCAGTGGCAAGGCGATTGCGGCCGGGGATGTGGATCTGCTGGTACGCGCGTTGTCGATGGGCAAGTTGCACCACGCGATGATGGGTACGGCGGCGGTGGCGATTGGCACTGCGGCGGCGATTTCCGGCACCTTGGTCAACCTCGCGGCCGGTGGTGTTGAGCGCAATGCCGTGCGCTTCGGGCATCCGTCCGGAACGTTGCGCGTCGGGGCCGAGGCCAGCCTGGAAAACGGTGAATGGGTCGTGAAGAAAGCGATCATGAGCCGTAGTGCGCGGGTACTGATGGAAGGCTTCGTCCGCGTGCCTGGAGATTCGTTCTGACGAACAGTCGCCGAGAGCGAGCCTGATCGCTCTCGGCGCTTTGCGTATTTCAATAACAAGAAAAATTAGTCCTGAACCGAGGTCCCATCAACGAACCACTTTGAAGAGTGAATCGAACATGAGCGCCAACGTCGACCTGAACAACCGCCCCGACTACGACCGTGTCCTGCAGGACATCGCCGATTACGTCCTCACTTACAAAATCGAATCCACCGAAGCCCTCGACACCGCCCGCAACTGCCTGATGGATACTTTGGGCTGCGGCCTGCTGGCCCTGCGTTTCCCCGAATGCACCAAACACCTGGGCCCCATCGTCGAAGGCACCGTCGTGCCGTTCGGCGCCCGGGTGCCGGGCACATCCTATCGGCTCGATCCGGTAAAAGCCGCGTGGGACATCGGCTGCATCGTGCGCTGGCTCGATTACAACGACACCTGGCTCGCCGCCGAATGGGGGCATCCATCGGACAACCTCGGCGGGATTCTCGCGGTGGCCGATCATTTGTCGCAAAAGCGTCTGGCCAATGGCGAGGCGCCGCTGACGGTGCGCGATATGCTTGAAGCGATGATCATGGCCCACGAGATTCAGGGCGTGATCGCCCTGGAAAACTCCTTCAACCGGGTAGGCCTCGACCATGTGATTCTGGTGAAAGTCGCCTCGACCGCCGTTGTCGCCAAGTTGATGGGCGCCAATCGCGAGCAATTGCTCTCGGCGTTGTCCCATGCGTTTGCCGATGGTCAGGCGCTGCGCACTTACCGGCATGCGCCGAACGCCGGTTCGCGAAAATCCTGGGCAGCGGGGGATGCGTCGAGTCGCGGCGTGCGTCTGGCGGATATCGCGATGCGCGGCGAGATGGGCATTCCCGGTGTGCTGACGGCAAAGCAGTGGGGTTTCTACGACGTGCTGTTCAGCCACACCAACAACGATCTGGCGCTCAAGCCTGAAGACAAGCGTGCCTTCAGCTTCTCGCGTCCATTCGGCAGTTACGTGATGGAAAACGTGCTGTTCAAGATCAGCTTCCCCGCCGAATTCCACGCGCAAACCGCCTGCGAAGCCGCCGTGACCCTGCACCCGCAGGTGCGCAATCGTCTGCATGAGATCGACAGGATCGTCATCACCACCCACGAATCGGCGATCCGCATCATTTCCAAGGTCGGCCCGTTGGCCAACGCCGCCGACCGCGATCACTGTATCCAGTACATGACCGCCGTGCCGCTGGCGTTCGGCAATCTGGTGGCCGAGCAGTACGAGGATGATTTCCACTCGGCGCATCCGATCATCGATGTGCTGCGCGAAAAAATGGTCATCGTCGAGGATCCGCGTTTCACCCGCGAATACCTGGAAGCCGACAAGCGCTCGATTGCCAACGCGGTGCAGGTGTTTTTCAAGGACGGTTCCAGTACCGAAAACGTGGTGGTGGAATACCCGATCGGTCACCGCCGGCGCCGGGCCGAGGGCATTCCGTTGCTGGAGGACAAGTTCAGGGCGAACCTGGCCACGCGTTTCACCGGCCAGCGCAGCGCCGAGATCCTTGCGCTGTGCAAGGATCAGGCGCGACTTGCGGCGACGCCGGTGAACCGTTTTGTCGATCTGTTCGTGATCTGAAACGCCGGGATTGTCGAGGGCTACACGCTGCCCTCGACATCTTCCAGGCTGAACGTTTCGGTGTGGTCGTCGTAGGAGAAAATCTCGGCGTAACGGCCCCAGGCGATCACGATTTCCAGGTTTTTCTCGACGAAGGCTTCGGTCAGCGAGTCTTCCAGTTCCTGCTCGAAACGCACCCGTGGCGCCCGGTGGCCGTTGCGCTCCAGCAATACCTGGCGGATCCGCGCGGCCAGCGGTATGTAGCGGATCAGGTGTTCGGCAAACAGGGTCTTGCGCTCCTGGGTGCCATAGTCGGCGAACAGTTTGCCGGCTTCGGTCAGGGTGATGTCCGCGCCCTTGAGTTCGGCGAAGCCCAGGTATTCGAGCATCTCGGCCACCGGGAACAGGTCGTCCACTTCCAGCAAACGACGCTCGGCCACGGTGGGCAGGCCGGCGTGGCCGTTGTAGGGCTCGGCCGCCAGGGTTTCGATCAGGCCCGCCATGAGGTTGGTGGAGACTTCCTGCAGCGGGCTGCTGATTTTCAGTTCGGGTTTGCCGGTGCTGGCATCGGCGCTGCGGCGGTCGGTCATCTGCGCGTAGATGTCATCGACCATCTGCCGGAACGACGGGTCCAGACGATTGCGCGGATGGGCGAAGGGCACCTTGATTTCCGCCACCAGCCGCCCCGGGTTGGACGACAGCACCATAATGCGGTCGCACATCAGCACCGCTTCTTCGATGTTGTGGGTGACGATCAGGATCGATTTGATCGGCAGTTGCTTGCCGCTCCACAGGTCCAGCAGATCGTTTCTCAGGGTTTCGGCGGTCAGCACGTCCAGCGCCGAGAAAGGTTCGTCCATCAACAGCAGCGTCGGGTTGACCACCAGCCCGCGAGCGAAACCCACGCGCTGGCGCATGCCGCCGGACAGTTCGCGAGGGTAAGCGTTTTCGAAACCGTCCAGGCCGATCAGGTCGATGGCCGCCAGCGCACGCTTGCGGGCTTCGTTGCGTTCGACCTGCAAGGCTTGCAGGCCGGCCTCGACGTTTTCCAGCACGGTCAGCCACGGGAACAGGGCAAAGGTCTGGAACACCATGGCCACGCCTTCGGCCGGGCCGTCCAGCGGCTTGCCGTTGTACAGGACCTCGCCCGACGACGGCTCGATCAGCCCCGCGATGATCCGCAGCAGGGTCGACTTGCCCGAGCCGGAGCGTCCAAGCATGCCGACAATCTCGCCTTCGTGCAGGGCCAGGTTGACCCCGCTGAGCACTTGCAGCTCGTCCTTGCCCTTGCCGAACACCCGGTTCACGTCGGTGAGCGAGTAGATTTCGGGTGTGGCGCCAGTGTGTTCGGTATAGGTATTCATCACATCGAATCCCGTCAGTTCAGGCGAAGTTTGTTTTCGGCCATGGCGTACATCGGCCGCCAGACCAGGCGATTGAAGGCCACGACAAAAAACGCCATGACCACCACGCCGAGGGTGATTTTCGGGAAGTCGCCGGCGGCCGTGGTTTGCGCGATATAGGCGCCGAGGCCATGGGCGACGACCTTGTCCTGCCCCCAGGAAACGAATTCGGAAACGATGCTGGCGTTCCACGCGCCGCCCGAAGCGGTGATGGCGCCGGTCACGTAGTACGGGAAGATTCCCGGCAGCATGACCTTGCGCCACCACAGCCAGCCGCGAATGCGGAAGTTGGCGGCGGCTTCCTTGAAGTCATTGGGGAAGGCGCTGGCCCCGGCGATCACGTTGAACAGGATGTACCACTGCGTCCCGAGCACGATCAGCGGGCTTAGCCAGATATCCGGGTTCAACTGGTAACGCAGGATCACGATGACAAACACCGGGAACAGCAGGTTCGCCGGGAACGCCGCGAGAAACTGCGCCAGCGGCTGGATCTTTTCCGCCAGGGCCGGACGCAGCCCGATCATTACGCCCAGCGGCACCCAGATCAGCGAGGCGATAAAGATCAACCCGGCGACCCGCAACAGGGTGTACAGCCCCAGCAGCAACACATGCCCGACTTCGGCGAATGTCACTTCCGTGCCGACATACAGCACGATGTGGTACAGCGCATAAGCAGTCAGCAGTGCGATAAACGAGCCCCAGATCCAGTCGATGGCCTTGGTGGTGGCGGGGCTTTCCGAGGTCATGACCTTGCGCGCCGTGCGTGGCAGGTTCAGGCGCATGTTGCCGAGACGGCTGATGGCGCGGCTGATGGGGCGCAGAATGCGCTGGATCATCCGGGTGCGCTGGATCAGATTCAGTACCCAGGACTCCGGCGCAGCGGTCTGCGAGGCGGTGTTTTCCATGCGGAACTTGTCGGCCCAGGCCACCAGCGGGCGAAACAGGAACTGGTCATAGATCAGGATGACCACGATCATCGTCAGGATGACGTAGCCCACGGCGTGCATGTCTTTTTGCGCGATGGCCAGGGCCAGGAACGAGCCGATCCCTGGCAAGGTGATGGTCTGGTCGCCGACGGTGATCGCTTCGGAGGCCACCACGAAGAACCAGCCACCGGACATGCTCATCATCATGTTCCAGACCAGTCCGGGCATCGCGAAGGGCACGTCGAGCTTCCAGAATTTCTGCCAGCCGGACAGTTGCAGGTTGGTCGAGACCTCCACCAGATCCCCCGGCAGCATGCGCAGCGACTGATAGAAGCTGAACGTCATGTTCCAGGCCTGACTGGTGAAAATGGCAAAAATCGCGGCGAATTCCGCCCCCAGAACCCGGCCGGGAAACAGCAACAGAAAGAAGGTTACGGTGAAGGAGATGTAACCCAGCACCGGCACCGATTGCAGGATGTCCAGCACCGGCACCAGCAGTTTTTCGGCGCGGCGGCTTTTCGCGGCCAGCGTGCCGTAGAGCAGGGTGAACACCAGTGCCGCGACCATCGCCGCGAGCATGCGCAAAGTGGTGCGCATGGCGTATTCCGGCAGGTTGGCGGGGTCGAGCGAGACCACTTCACTTTGCAGCGTGCCGATCGGGGCCCAGGTTTCCCGGGCGCCGATGGAGAAAAAAAGCAGGAAACCGATCACCAGCGGCATGGCGATCAAGTCCCAGCGATTGGGCAGCAGGCGTCGGGTCGAGGCCGGTATGTAGTGACGGAACACTTTATTCATAAGCAGTGATTCCTGCAGTGCTCTGAATGGAGTCGCGGCAGTCTGAGCGTAGCTTCAGACTGCACGGCGCACCCGGGAATGAACGGACGCTCATTCCTTGACTTCAATGGGGAGGCTGGATGCTGCGGGCCCGTTGAATTCAGCGGGCCGAGAGGGTTGGCGCACCCGGTTTGCGGCCGGATACGCAACTTGCGCGGATTGTATATTTCGGAATGTTACAGAGGCGTAAAAAACACGGCCCGGGGGCGGGCTAGTGATACTTCATTCAGCCTGCGGACAGGTTGGCCGGGGCGGGGTTACTTGAACCGCCGTTCCACGCCTTTTTCCACCAGGATCTTCGCCGAAATCTCTTCCACGGAAAAATGCGTGGAGTTGATGTGCGGGATGTTTTCACGGCGGAACAGGTTCTCCACTTCGCGCACTTCGAATTCGCACTGGGCGTAGCTCGAATAGCGGCTGTTGGGTTTGCGTTCGTTGCGGATCGCGGTGAGGCGGTCCGGGTCGATGGTCAGGCCGAACAGCTTGTGCTGATGGGCGCGCAGGGCAGCCGGCAGTTGCAGGCGTTCCATGTCGTCTTCGGTCAGCGGGTAGTTGGCCGCGCGGATGCCGAATTGCATCGCCATGTACAGACACGTCGGCGTCTTACCACAACGCGACACGCCCACTAGTATCAGGTCGGCCTTGTCGTAATAGTGGGTGCGCGCGCCGTCGTCGTTGTCGAGCGCGAAGTTCACTGCCTCGATCCGCTCCATGTAGTTGGAGTTGTGGCCGATCGAGTGGGATTTGCCGACGGTGTAGGAAGAATGCTCGGTCAGTTCCTGTTCGAGCGGGGCGAGGAACGTCGAGAAAATGTCGATCATGAAACCATTGGAGGTTGCGAGAATCTCACGGATGTCCTGATTGACGATGGTGTCGAAGATAATCGGCCGGAAACCATCGGTTTCAGCGGCTTTGTTGATTTGTTGTACCATGGCCCGCGCTTTGTCCGCGTTGTCGATGTAGGGCCGCGTGAGTTTGGTGAAGGTAATGTTTTCGAACTGCGCCAGAAGGCTTTGACCCAGGGTTTCGGCAGTAATGCCGGTGCCATCGGAGATAAAGAAAGCAGATCGTTTCATTTGCACCTTGGGCCTTAAGCTAATGAGTATTTCTGGATATGATAGGCGCGATTTGTCGGCCGCCGATGGCCCGCATTCTCACTTATTTTCCAGGTCCAGGCCATACAACCGGCCGATGCTCCCCCGAGCCGCCGGTTTCTGAGCTTTTCCAACACAGTTAGTGGAGAGATCACCTTGGTAGAGTACGTAGTTTCCCTCGATAAGCTCGGCAAACACGATGTTGAGCATGTGGGGGGCAAGAACGCATCCCTGGGCGAGATGATCAGCAACCTGGCCGGTGCCGGTGTGTCGGTCCCCGGCGGTTTCGCCACCACCGCGCAGGCCTATCGCGACTTTCTCGAGCTGAGCGGCCTCAACGACCAGATCCACAAGGCTCTCGACGCCCTGGACGTCGATGACGTCAACGCGCTGGCCAAGACTGGCGCCCAGATCCGCCAATGGATCATGGAAGCCGAATTCCCTGAAAAACTGAACACCGAGATCCGCACCGCGTTCGCCGCGCTGTCGGCCGGCAATCCCGATGTGGCCGTGGCCGTGCGTTCCTCCGCCACCGCCGAAGACCTGCCGGACGCTTCGTTCGCCGGTCAGCAGGAAACCTTCCTGAACATCCGTGGCGTGGAAAACGTCATCCGCGCAGCCAAGGAAGTGTTTGCTTCCCTGTTCAACGACCGTGCCATTTCCTACCGCGTGCACCAGGGCTTCGACCACAAACTGGTCGCCCTGTCTGCCGGCGTGCAGCGCATGGTGCGTTCGGAAACCGGCACCGCCGGCGTGATGTTCACCCTCGATACCGAATCCGGCTTCCGTGACGTGGTGTTCATCACCGGCGCCTACGGCCTGGGCGAAACCGTCGTACAAGGCGCGGTGAACCCGGACGAATTCTATGTCCACAAGGGCACGCTGGAGGCCGGTCGTCCGGCGATCCTGCGTCGCAACCTGGGCAGCAAGGCCATCAAGATGATCTACGGCGACGAGGCCAAGGCCGGTCGTTCCGTGAAGACCGTCGATGTCGACAAGGCCGACCGCGCGCGTTTCTGCCTGACCGACGCCGAAGTCAGCGAACTGGCCAAGCAGGCGATGATCATCGAGAAGCACTACGGCTGCCCGATGGACATCGAATGGGCCAAGGACGGTGACGACGGCAAGCTGTACATCGTGCAGGCCCGTCCGGAAACCGTGAAGAGCCGTACCCAGGCCAACGTCATGGAACGTTACCTGCTGAAGGAAACCGGCACCGTGCTGGTGGAAGGTCGTGCCATCGGCCAGCGCATCGGCGCGGGCAAGGTGCGGATCATCCGCGACGTGTCGGAAATGGACAAAGTGCAGCCGGGCGACGTGCTGGTCTCCGACATGACCGACCCGGACTGGGAACCGGTGATGAAGCGCGCCAGCGCCATCGTCACCAACCGTGGCGGTCGTACCTGCCACGCGGCGATCATCGCCCGTGAGCTGGGTATTCCTGCTGTTGTCGGTTGCGGCAACGCCACCCAACTGCTGAAGGATGGCCAGGGCGTGACCGTGTCCTGCGCCGAAGGCGACACCGGTTACATCTTCGAAGGTGAACTGGGCTTCGACATCAAGAAGAACTCCGTGGACGCGATGCCGGAGCTGCCGTTCAAGATCATGATGAACGTCGGCAACCCGGACCGCGCCTTTGACTTCGCGCAGTTGCCGAACGCCGGTGTGGGCTTGGCCCGTCTGGAATTCATCATCAACCGCATGATCGGCGTGCACCCGAAAGCGCTGTTGAACTACGACGGCCTGCCGCAGGACATCAAGGAAAGCGTCGACAAGCGCATCGCCGGTTACGACGATCCGGTCGGCTTCTATGTCGAGAAACTGGTTGAAGGCATCAGCACCCTGGCGGCTGCATTCGCACCGAAGAAAGTCATCGTGCGTCTGTCGGACTTCAAGTCCAACGAATACGCCAACCTGATCGGCGGCAAACTGTACGAGCCGGAAGAAGAAAACCCGATGCTGGGCTTCCGTGGCGCTTCGCGTTACATCAGCGAATCGTTCCGTGACTGCTTCGAACTCGAATGCCGCGCGCTGAAACGCGTGCGCAACGAGATGGGCCTGACCAACGTCGAAATCATGGTGCCGTTCGTCCGTACCCTGGGCGAAGCCAGCCAGGTGGTCGATCTGCTGGCAGAAAACGGCTTGAAGCGCGGCGACAATGGCCTGCGTGTGATCATGATGTGCGAACTGCCGTCCAACGCGATCCTGGCTGAAGAATTCCTCGAATTCTTCGACGGTTTCTCGATCGGTTCCAACGACCTGACCCAGCTGACACTGGGCCTGGACCGTGACTCCGGGATCATCGCGCACCTGTTCGACGAGCGTAATCCGGCGGTCAAGAAGCTGTTGGCCAACGCCATTGCCGCGTGCAACAAGGCCGGCAAGTACATCGGTATCTGTGGTCAGGGTCCTTCGGACCACCCGGACCTGGCCAAGTGGCTGATGGAACAGGGCATCGAAAGCGTGTCCCTGAACCCGGACACCGTGCTGGAAACCTGGTTCTTCCTGGCCGAAGGTCAGGCGGAATAAGTCGTGAATGAAGCCCTGGCCTGCTGAACCGGGTCGGGGCTTTAAGATTGAAACAGGGCGAGCTCTCCGGATGCCGCCCTTTTTTGTGCAAGAGCATTATGCAAAGCAGCAGCAACCTTTTTCCTGTCGCTCTGATCAGCGCCGAACGCCGCGGTGATCTGAGCGAAGACATCTACCGTTTGAAACCGGGCAACAGCCCCGACTGGTCCGTGGAAATCGCGGTGACCCGTCTCGGCATGGCCGATGAGCCGGCGACACGCGGTGTGCCGGTGATCCTGCTGCATGGCAGCTTCTCCAACCGACGTTTCTGGTTCTCTCCGAAAGGCCTGGGTCTGGGTGCGCATCTGACGCGTCTGGGCTTCGACGTGTGGATCCCGGAAATGCGTGGCCACGGCATGTCCCAGCGTAACGAGGACTACCGCCGCAACCGCGTCGCCGACTACGCCCGTTACGATCTGCCGGCCATCGCCGCGTTCGTGCGTGAACAGAGCGGGCAGATCCCGCACTGGATCGGTCATTCGCTGGGCGGCATTACGCTCGCGGCAGCGCTGGGCGGCGAATACCTCGGCGAACCGGCCGTGGCGTCGGCGGCGTTTTTCGGCACGCAGGTCAGCCGCACGTACTGGCCGCTGAAAATTCCGCCGGTGGAGTGGAGCGGGCGCTTCATTCTCAAGCGTTTTGCCCAGTTGTCCGGTTCACGGCTCAAGCGTGGCCCGGAAGACGAGCCGATCGGTCTCGCGCTGGAAAGCATGCGCTGGTACGGCCTGTTCGGGCGTTTCGGCGACAAGGACAAGGATTGGTGGGCGGGGCTTGCCGATGTTCAGGTGCCGGTGTTGGCGGTGACGGCGGCCGGTGATCATCAGGATCCGGCGTGGGCCTGCCGCAAGTTGTTCGAGCAGATCGGCTCCGAGCACAAGCAATTCATCAATCTGGGGCGCGAGCAGGGCTTCAGCGACAATTTCGGCCATGTCGAGATGCTGGTGAGCAAGGCTGCCCAGGCTGAAGTCTGGCCGCTGGTGTCGCGCTGGTTGACTGACCAGCACACGCCATTGGTCGGCGAAAAGGTGGATCTGGCGGCGGCAGGATGAGCGCAAGGCTCTGAAAAGGGCATTTCGTTCAAGTCGTCTTGCGGCTAAGATATGACGCATTGGACGGTTCCGGTCACATTTGGTGACTGTTTCGCTATTACGTTTCAGCTTGTGTTCAGGTTCGCTCAGCGACCATTGCATGAACTAAGGTAAACAGCGACCGCCGGATCTCGTTTCAAAAGAGTGCGACATCCTTGATCGTCTTCCTTGTTACAGGAGTTATTCGATGAACCATTACCTTACGCCTGACCTGTGCGACGCCTATCCGGAGCTGGTGCAGGTGCTGGAACCGATGTTCAGCAATTTCGGCGGCCGTGATTCCTTCGGCGGCGAAATCGTGACCATCAAATGCTTCGAAGACAACTCGCTGGTCAAGGAACAGGTCGAACTCAAGGGCAACGGCAAGGTGCTGGTGGTCGATGGCGGCGGTTCCTTGCGGCGTGCGTTGCTGGGCGACATGCTGGCCGACAAGGCCTCGAAAAACGGTTGGGAAGGGCTGGTGATCTACGGTTGCATCCGTGACGTGGATGTCATCGCCCAGACCGATCTCGGCGTGCAGGCGCTGGCCAGCCACCCGATGAAGACCGACAAACGCGGTATCGGCGACCTCAACGTGCCGGTGACTTTCGCGGGCGTCACCTTTCATCCGGGCCAATACATTTATGCGGACAACAACGGCGTGATCATCTCGCCGAGTCCGCTGAAAATGCCTGAATAAATCGCGGCAACTACCGGGGTGAGGATGTTCGAGGAAGAAAACGCGCAATGGGGGCTGGTGCATGCCCTGGTGCTGGACGGTAAAGGCGGTGCGCGTTCGATAGCCCGGACTGAACTCGACGATCTGCAGCTGCAGGCCCATGAAAGCCTGTGGCTGCATTGGGATCGCAGTCACCCGCAGACCCAGACCTGGCTGCGCAAGTCCAGTGGACTCAACGAATTCACCTGCGATCTGCTGCTGGAAGAGAACACGCGTCCACGGCTGCTGCCGTTGCCCGATTCCGAATTGCTGCTGTTTTTGCGCGGGGTCAACCTCAATCCCGGTGCCGAGCCGGAAGACATGGTCTCGGTACGGATTTTCGCGTCGGCCCAGCGTGTGATTTCCCTGCGTCTGCGCCCCTTGCGCGCCACCGATGAACTGTTGGTGATGCTCGGGGAGGGCAAGGGCCCGAAAACCTCGTCCGAACTCATTCTTTATCTGGCGCAATACCTCACCAACAAGGTGCAGGATCTGGTCACTTGCCTCTCGGAAGTGGTCGATGATGAGGAAGAAAAGCTGGATGCCGACGAACGGTATACCCCTGAGCATGGGGCGGTTTTGCACATCCGTCGCCGGGCGGCCGGACTGAAGCGTTTTCTCGCACCGCAGCGGGATATTTTCGGACAGCTGACCCGGATAAAACTGCCATGGTTCGTCGATGACGACGCGGACTACTGGAACGAATTGAACAACAGCCTGACCCGCTATCTCGAAGAGCTCGAATTGACCCGAGAGCGCGTGGGGCTTGTGCTGGACACCGAAGACCGGCGTTTGAGCGTGCGCATGAATCGCACGATGTACCGTTTCGGGATCATCACCGGGATCTTCCTGCCGATGAGTTTTCTCACTGGCCTGCTGGGGATCAATGTCGGCGGAATTCCGCTTTCCGGAAACCCTTACGGCTTCCTGGTGGCATGCCTGCTGATGGTTCTGGTGGCCCTCGGACAATGGTGGTTGTTCCGCCGATTGCGCTGGGTATGACGATGCATCATGTGACCCGACCAGATCTGCCCGCGTCTTTCACAGACATCACGAGAGGTGCGTATGCACGATCCGTTTGAACAGTCTTTGCGCGACATGCTCAACGCCTCGCCGTCCGTCCGCGACGACGATGCCTGCCTGGGCCGCGTACTCAAAACCGCCAACCGCCAGGTCGGCGCTGGTGATCTGTTCAGCCTGCTGGGCCGCTGGCTGCCCGCGCTGATGATCGCCCTGAACAACGGCTCGGCTCATGTCGCGCCGGTTTCCCGTCTTCGTAAACCTAACGCTCGCACTGCTGATAAGGCTGATTGAATATGGAACTTGATCTCTGGACTCAGAGCCTCGTCACGGCAATGACTGCGTTGTGGACCAAAGTCGCTAATTTCATCCCGAACCTGTTCGGCGCACTGGTGGTGCTGCTGTTGGGCTTCGTCGTGGCCAAGTTGCTGGACACCTTGCTGTCCAAGTTGCTCGCCAAACTCGGCCTCGACCGCCTGATGGGCGGCACCGGCCTGACCAAATTGATGTCCCGTGCGGGACTGCAAGTGCCGATCTCGACCCTGATCGGAAAAATAGTCTACTGGTTCGTTCTGCTGATTTTCCTGGTTTCTGCGGCAGAATCTCTTGGACTTGAGCGGGTTTCAGCTACGCTGGACATGTTGGCGCTGTATGTGCCGAAAGTTTTCGGTGCTGCACTGGTGCTGCTGGTGGGTGTATTGCTGGCGCAACTGGCCAACGGTCTGGTGCGCGGTGCGGCAGAAGGCGTAGGACTGGACTACGCTTCAGGACTTGGGCGTATTGCCCAGGGCCTGGTGATCATCATCAGTATCTCGGTCGCGATCAGTCAGCTCGAGGTCAAGACCGACCTGCTGAACCATGTGATCGTCATCGTATTGATTACCGTTGGTCTGGCGGTTGCGCTGGCCATGGGTTTGGGAAGCCGGGAAATTGCCGGTCAGATTCTTGCGGGAATCTATGTGCGTGAGTTGTATCAGGTTGGGCAACAAGTGCGTGTTGGCGAGGTCGAAGGCCAGATCGAAGAGATCGGCACGGTTAAGACCACATTGCTGACCGATGAGGGTGAGCTAGTCTCTCTCTCCAATCGGATCCTGCTGGAACAGCATGTGAGTAGCCGCTAATCCGGCAAACCCTGCTAATGTATGCCGCCGCAAAATGCCAGCTAACGCTGGCTGCGGTGGACATTGACCTGACTGTCGGCACGACTTGTTTTGAATAAAGCCCAAACGCTATCCACGCGCTACGACCCCCGCGAGCTCTCTGACGAGGAGTTGGTCGCGCGCTCGCATACCGAGCTGTTTCACGTGACGCGCGCCTATGAAGAACTGATGCGGCGTTACCAGCGAACACTATTTAACGTTTGTGCGCGGTATCTTGGGAACGATCGCGACGCAGACGATGTCTGTCAGGAAGTGATGCTGAAGGTGCTGTACGGCCTGAAGAACTTCGAGGGGAAATCGAAGTTCAAGACATGGCTATATAGCATCACTTACAACGAATGCATCACGCAGTATCGGAAGGAACGGCGAAAGCGTCGCTTGATGGACGCACTGAGTCTTGACCCCCTCGAGGAAGCGTCCGAAGAAAAGGCGCCGAAACCCGAGGAGAAGGGCGGACTTGATCGCTGGCTGGTGTATGTGAACCCGATTGACCGTGAAATTCTGGTGCTACGTTTTGTCGCAGAGCTGGAATTTCAGGAGATCGCAGACATCATGCAC
This sequence comes from Pseudomonas sp. 91RF, assembly GCF_003576265.1. NCBI lineage: Bacteria > Pseudomonadati > Pseudomonadota > Gammaproteobacteria > Pseudomonadales > Pseudomonadaceae > Pseudomonas > Pseudomonas sp. 91RF. The sequence continues at coordinate 19,839 of NZ_QWFC01000030.1, read as the reverse complement.
ATGGGTTTGAGTGCTACAAAAATGCGGTACAAACGTGCTCTAGATAAATTGCGTGAGAAATTTGCAGGCATTGCTGAAACTTAGTTCGGCGCAAATATCTCTTACGTGTAGGCAAGTTCTGATAGACTTGCCGCCGAGTTGTCCCCCGGTTTGCGGGACTGCTTCACAATCACCAGATGGGGATTTAACGGATGAAACTGAAAAACACCTTGGGCTTGGCCATTGGTTCTTTGATTGCCGCTACTTCGTTCGGCGCACTGGCACAAGGCCAAGGCGCAGTTGAAGGCGAACTGTTCTACAAGAAGCAGTACAACGACAGCGTTAACCATGTCGAAGACGGCTTCAACCCAGGCGCCTCTATCGGTTACTTCTTGACCGACGACGTGTCGTTGAACTTCACCTACGACAAGAACAACCACACCCGTTCGAACGACGGCACTGGCAGCCAGAAGCTGGATGGCGACAACTTCGGCCTGATCGCTCAGTACCACTTCAACAACGCTGGTGACGCTCTGCGTCCTTACGTTGCTGGCGGTGTGAAGCACGGCAGCCTGACCAACGTAGCCGCTGACGGCCACACCGGTCGCGACCAGTCGACCTACCTGAACGCTGGCGCTGGCGTTAAGTACTACTTCGCTGAAAACTTCTACGCCCGTGCTGGTGTAGACGCTGACTACAAACTGGACAACGGTCGCTGGAACTACGCTCCAGTAATCGGTCTGGGCGTGAACTTCGGTGGCGGCAACAAGCCTGCTGCTGCTCCAGTTCCAGCACCGGCTGAAGTCTGCTCCGACAGCGACAACGATGGCGTTTGCGACAACGTTGACAAGTGCCCGAACACCCCGGCCAACGTAACTGTTGACGCTGATGGCTGCCCGGCAGTTGCTGAAGTTGTTCGTGTAGAGCTGGACGTGAAGTTCGACTTCGACAAGTCGGTCGTCAAGCCAAACAGCTACGCTGACATCAAGAACCTGGCTGACTTCATGAAGCAGTACCCATCGACTCACACCACTGTTGAAGGTCACACTGACTCCGTCGGTCCTGACGCTTACAACCAGAAACTGTCCGAGCGTCGTGCAAACGCCGTTAAGCAAGTTCTGGTTAACCAGTACGGTGTTGAATCGTCCCGCGTTCAGTCGATTGGCTACGGCGAAACCCGTCCAGTTGCTGACAACAAAACCGAAGCTGGCCGCGCCGTTAACCGTCGCGTAGAAGCTCAGGTTGAAGCTCAAGCTAAGTAATTAGCTCGCTGCTTTGAGAAAAGCCCGGCTTATGCCGGGCTTTTCTTTGTCTGCGATATGGTGAGACCAGATGCTCAGGCTGACTGATCGGCTGTCCAGGCGAGCAATCCGGACTGAGCCGCAGAGGCTGCCACCGCACCAATCACCAGAATGGCCGGACTCTTGAGCTGGAAGCTGCAGGCCGCTTCCTCCATCCCCGTCAGATCGCTCCGGCATTCCCGCTGCTGCGGCAGGGATGCGTTCTCGATCATCGCCACCGGCGTCTCCATCGCCATCCCGCCTGCCAGCAATTGCTCACGAATCTCGCTGAGTTTGGCTACGCCCATGTAGATCACCAGCGTCGTACCGCTTTGTGCCAGGGCCTGCCAGTTCAACTGGCTGTCGTCCTGCGTGTGTGCGGTGACCAGCGTCACACCCCGCGCCACGCCGCGCAAAGTCAGTGGAATATCGCACTGCGTTGCCCCGGCCAGCCCGGCAGTGATGCCGTTGACCAGTTCCACTTCAACCCCATGTTCACGCAGCCACTGCGCTTCCTCGCCGCCACGGCCGAAGATGCAGGGATCGCCGCCCTTGAGGCGAACCACGCATTTGCCCTGACGCGCATAACGCAGCATCAGCCGATGAATGAATGCCTGAGGCGTCGAGCGGCAGCCGCCGCGCTTGCCGACCGGTATGATCCGCGCGCCAGGGCAGTGCTCCAGCACTGCGTCATTGACCAGATCGTCGATCAGCACCACATCCGCTTCGTGCAGGGCACGCACGGCTTTGAGCGTCAGCAATTCAGGGTCGCCAGGACCTGCGCCCACCAGCCAGACTTTTGCGTTCATGGTGTTTTCCTCTTCAGATAACGGCGACCGGCCGTACTTCGGCGGCCAGCAAACGCTTGATTTCCGGGACGCAGGAACCGCATTGCGTGCCGCAGCCCAGTGTGTTTTTCAAACCCTGCAAATCCAGACCTTCACGAATCCCGGCGCAGACCGCGCCGTGGCTGACGTTCCTGCAATTGCACAAGGTCTTGTCGGCAACGCTTTGCACGCCGGCATTGCCCGGAGGCGCACTCATCGGCGCCAGCAGCCAGCGCCGCAGTTGTTCGTCCGCGCGACCCTCCAGCCAGAGGCCTTGCAGCCAATGTTGGGCGAGGGTCTCGCCAGCGAGGCGGATCGCCGTGATTCGCCCGCTCTCGATGCGTACCCGTTTGCCGATGGCCCGGCGCGGATCGTCATAGGCCAGTACCGGGCCCTCGATCAGGGCCAGGCACTGGTCGATTTCGCGCAGCAATTGCGGATCGGGCGCGGCGACGCTGGCAGCGCGTATCAGCAACGCCGGACGCTCGCGACCGACAAGGCTGAGGCTGACGTAGGAAAACGCCTCACACAGCGGTCGAAGCGCCTCGAAGTGCCGTTGAACATCGCCCTCGATCAGTGCGAAAAGCTGCCAGGGCAGATTCACCGGCTCCAGGCGTACACCGCTGTGCTTGAGTTCCGGTTGTTTCGACAAGGGATCAAAAGCGGGCAGGGTCAGGCAATTCACGCCGCCCTTGAGAAAGCGATCACCCCAGTGCATCGGCAGAAAGGCCTGGCCCGGACGCACACTGTCATCGCTGGCGACCGCTACGATCACCGCTCCCCGGCGGCTCTTCAGATTCACCAGATCCCCCGGCTGCAAACGGTGCCGGCGCAATTCGTCCGGGTGCAGACTCAGCACGGCTTCACTGACATGCCCGAACAACTGCGCCGCTGTGCCGGTGCGGCTCATACCGTGCCATTGATCACGCAGGCGACCGGTGATCAGTGTCAACGGAAAGCGCGCGTCCCGTTGCTCCCTGGCAGCACGATAAGGATCGGCAACGAACTGCGCGCGACCACTGGCCGTAGGAAATATGCCGTCGCAGTACAGCCGTGACGTACCTTGCCGGGCGCCCTGAGGAAACGGCCATTGCTGCGGACCAATTTCATCGATCAACTCGTGGCTGATGCCAGACAAGTCCAGATCGCGGCCACGGGTCAGTGCCTTGAATTCATCGAACAACTGCGCGGGGCGATCAAACGCAAACAGGCCCGGCTGTTGCGGGCGCAGACGTTTCTCCAGGCGTTGTGCGAAATCCACCGTTATCGCCCAGTCCGGTCGCGCTTCACCCGGTGCGGCAATGGCTTTGCGGACGTGGGAAATGCGCCGCTCGGAGTTGGTCACCGAGCCTTCCTTCTCACCCCAACTGGCCGCCGGCAACAGCAGGTCGGCAAACGCTGCGGTTTCGGTGGTGCGAAACGCCTCCTGCAACACCACGAACGGACACGCCTCGAGCGCGGCCCGCACAGTATTCTGGTCCGGCATCGATTGCGCCGGGTTGGTGCAGGCAATCCACAACGCCTTGATCTTGCCGTTGCGCGCCTGTTCAAACAGTTCGATGGCGCTGAGACCGGTGTTTTCCGGCAGCGAATCCACGCCCCAATACGCTGCCACTTCTGCGCGGTGCTCCGGATTGGCAGCCTCACGATGACCGGGCAACAGGTTGGAGAGGCTGCCGGTTTCCCGCCCGCCCATGGCATTCGGCTGACCGGTCAGGGAGAAAGGTCCTGCGCCGGGCCGGCCGATTTGCCCGGTGGCCAGGTGCAGGTTGATCAGGGCGCTGTTCTTCGCGCTGCCGGCGGTGGACTGGTTCAAGCCCATGCACCACAGCGATAGAAAGCTCGGCGCGGTGCCGATCCACTCGGCGCATTGCTGCAACTGCTCGACACTGATCCCGCACAACTGCGAAACCATGGCCGGCGTGTAATCGCGCACCAGGCTTTTCAGCTCGGCGAGGCCTTCGGTGTGCGCCTTGATGAAGTCGCGGTCGATCCAGTCTTCCCACAACAACAGATGCAAAATTCCATGGAACAAAGCGACATCGGTGCCCGGCAGAATCGCCAGATGCAGGTCAGCGAGATCGCAGGTGTCGGTGCGCCGTGGATCGATGACGATGACTTTCATCTGCGGGCGGCGGGATTTCGCCTCTTCGAGACGACGAAACAGTACCGGGTGGGCGTAGGCCATGTTACTGCCGACGATCATCACGCAGTCGCTCAGCTCCAGGTCCTCGTAGCTGCACGGTGGTGCGTCGGCGCCGAGGCTGCGCTTGTAGCCGACCACCGCTGAGGACATGCAAAGCCGCGAATTGCTGTCGATGTTGTTGGTGCCGACCAGCGCCCGCGCCAGCTTGTTGAAGGCGTAGTAGTCCTCGGTCAGCAACTGTCCGGAGATGTAGAACGCCACGCTGTCCGGGCCGTGTTTGGCGATGGTGGCGGCGAATACATTGGCGGCATGTTCCAGCGCGGTGTCCCAGTCGCAGCGACTACGCGCAAGACCTTTGCCCAGGCGCAATTCCGGGTACAGCGCCCGCGCCGCCAGATCGCCGGTCAGGTGCAGGGTCGAGCCTTTGCTGCACAATTTGCCGAAGTTGGCCGGGTGCGCCGGATCGCCGCTGACGCCGAGGATGCGCTCGCCGTCATGCTCGATCAGCACGCCGCAGCCGACCCCGCAGTAGCAGCAGGTCGAGGCGGTCGTCTGGCGGTTCATCAGACGGCGTCCCGCAGGGCCAGTTGCACACGGCCATTTTCGACCCGGGCGGGGTGATGGTGGGCGCAGCCGATATCCGGGGCCTGGGCTTCGCCGGATTGCAGGTCGATCTGCCAGTTGTGCAGCGGGCAGGCGACACGTTTGCCGTAGATCAGGCCTTGTGACAGCGGACCGCCCTTGTGTGGGCAGCGGTCATCGAGTGCGAAAACTTCGTCGTCGCTTGTGCGAAAGATCGCGATGTCACCTTTGGGCCCGGCGATGATCCGCGAACCGAGGGCGTTGATCTCTTCCAGGGCGCAGATATCGAGCCAGTTCATGCCGGCACCTCCAGGTTTTTCACGGGAATCACGTCGAACTCTTTTTTCAGTTGCGGCTGGGCGAGGCGTTCTTTCCACGGGTCCTGTTCGAACGACAGGGAGAATTGCAGGCGCTCGTTGAGGGCCTTGCGGCGCTCGGGATCTTCCAGCACGGCTTTCTTGATGTGCTCCATGCCGACCCGTTGCAGGTAGTGCACGGTGCGTTCGAGGTAGAAGGCTTCTTCGCGGTATAGCTGCAGGAAGGCGCCGTTGTATTCGCGCACTTCTTCGGCGGTCTTGAGCTTGACGAAGAACTCGGCGACTTCGGTCTTTATCCCGCCGTTGCCACCGATGTACATCTCCCAACCGGAATCGACGCCGATGATTCCTACGTCCTTGATCCCCGCTTCCGAGCAGTTGCGTGGGCATCCGGAGACCGCCAGCTTCACTTTGTGCGGCGACCACATGTTGAACAGGTCGTGTTCGAGTTCGATGCCCAACTGGGTCGAATTCTGCGTGCCGAAGCGGCAGAACTCGCTGCCGACGCAGGTTTTGACGGTGCGGATCGACTTGCCGTAGGCATGGCCGGACGGCATGTCGAGGTCTTTCCACACGCCGGGCAGGTCCTGCTTCTTGATCCCCAGCAGGTCGATGCGCTGGCCGCCGGTGACCTTGACCATCGGCACCTGGTATTTGTCCGCCACGTCGGCGATCCGTCGCAGTTCCGACGGGTTGGTCACGCCGCCCCACATCCTCGGCACCACCGAGTAGGTGCCGTCCTTTTGAATGTTGGCGTGGGCCCGTTCGTTGATCAGCCGCGACTGCGGATCGTCCTTGGCCTCACCGGGCCAGGTGGAAATCAGGTAGTAGTTGAGGGCCGGGCGGCAGGTGGCGCAGCCGTTCGGGGTGCGCCAGTTGAGGTAGCTCATGGTGCCGGCGATGGTCAGCAGGTGCTGCTCGCGAATGGCCTGGCGGATCTGGCCGTGGTTGAGGTCGCTGCAACCGCAGATGGCTTTTTCGCTTTTCGGTTTGACGTCGGCTGCACCGCCAACGGTGTTGATCAGGATCTGCTCGACCAGCCCGGCGCAGGAGCCGCAGGAGCTGGCGGCCTTGGTGTGTTTCTTCACTTCGTCGACGCTGAACAGACCGTGTTCCTGAATCGCCTTGACGATGGTGCCCTTGCACACGCCGTTGCAGCCGCAGACTTCGGCGTTGTCGGCCATGCTCATGGCTTTGTCCTGGCCCTGATGTCCTACATCGCCGAGGGCATGCTCCATAGAAGAAGAGCCGCCGAACATGAGGTGATCGCGGATCTGCCGAATGTCGTGATTCTCACGAATCTGCCGGAAATACCAACCGCCATCTGCCGTATCGCCGTACAGACAGGCGCCGACCAAAACGTCATCCTTGATCACCAGTTTTTTGTACACCCCGCCGATCGGGTCGGAGAGGGTGATGGTCTCGGTGCCTTCGCCGCCCATGAAGTCGCCGGCGGAAAACAGGTCGATGCCGGTGACCTTCAATTTGGTTGACGTCACCGAGCCCTGATAACGGGCAAAACCCAGTTGCGCCAGGTGGTTGGCGCAGACCTTGGCCTGTTCGAACAACGGCGCGACCAGACCGTAGGCGATGCCGCGGTGGCTGGCGCATTCACCGATGGCGTAGATGCGCGGGTCGTAGGTCTGCAGGGTATCGTTGACCAGAATCCCGCGATTGCACGGGATGCCGGCCTTTTCTGCCAGTTCGGTGTTGGGGCGAATGCCGGCAGCCATCACTACCAGGTCGGCAGGGATGATGTCGCCGTTCTTGAATTGCACCGAGCCGACCCGGCCGTTGCCGGCGTCGTGCAGGGCCTGGGTCTGTTCGCACAGACGAAAGTGCAGGCCACGGGATTCGAGGGCGGTTTGCAGGAGCTGGCCGCTGGTCTTGTCCAGTTGCCGTTCCAGCAGCCATTCACCGAGGTGCACCACGGTGACGTGCATGCCGCGCAGCATCAGGCCGTTGGCTGCTTCGAGGCCGAGCAGGCCGCCGCCGATCACCACGGCGTGCTTGTGGGTCCTGGCGGTGTCGATCATCGCCTGGGTGTCGGCGATGTCGCGGTAACCGATCACGCCCTGCAAGGTGTTGCCGGGGATCGGCAGGATGAACGGGGTCGAGCCGGTGGCGATCAGCAGGCGATCGTACTCGGCCTCGGTGCCGTCCTCGGCGATCACCCGGCGCCTGACCCGGTCGATCTCCACCACTTTGCGGTTGAGCAGTAATTTGATGCCGTTTTCCAGGTACCAGTCGAGGTCGTTGAGCACGATCTCTTCGAAGGTCTGTTCGCCGGCCAGCACCGGTGACAGCAGGATGCGGTTGTAGTTGGTGTGGGGTTCGGCGCCGAAGACCGTGATCTCGTACAGCTCGTTGCTCAGCTTGAGCAGTTCTTCCAGAGTACGGACCCCGGCCATGCCATTGCCGATCATCACCAGTTTGAGTTTTTTCATCAGGTTCTCCGGGGAGCTTCGGGCTTGCCTCTTGTGGGCGGTCAGGCCTTGCTCGACAAAAAATGGCGCAAACAAAAAAGGCGTCCCGCCAGTTACCTAGCGAGGACGCCTTTGTCCTTGTCCCGTTCTCTCGGGAAGCCTGGCCTTCGTCGTTGAAGGTCGGGCTTTATGTCAGTTGAAAACGATAATGCAGTGGTTGTGCCAAGTCGCGGTGAGCCCCGAATTCACTGGGGGAGTGCTGGAATTGGCCAGATGTTCATTGTGGTTTTTGCACTGAATGGAAGCGGTACGCCCGTTAATGGAGCGCTGGATTAACCATGAAACAACAGAAACATCAGCACCAGATTGCCCAGCAGTGCCAGTAACGCCAATGTCCGCCAGACCTTCAGCGGCTCCCGTTCGAGCAAGGGGCGAGGGCGTACATTCAGGCTACGGCGTTCACCCTTTTCCAGCGTCAGCAGCCATTCTTCGGCGGTTTCATAACGTTGCAACGGATCGGCCGAGACGCCACGTTCCAGACATTGCGCCAGCCACTCCGGCAGATCCGGCCGATAACGCGCCGCACTCACCGGCACACCGAAGCGCGGTCGCTGAAACGCTTCGATCTCGCCGTAGGGATAGTGCCCGGTGAGCAGGAAATACAACGTCACGCCCACCGCATACAGATCCTGACGAGCCTCGGGCGCATCGCCCCGAAAAGACTCCGGGGCGATATAACTAGGGGTTCCCGGCAGCGTCGACGGAGTGTCCTGCGACAGGCCGGGACAATACGCCAGACCGAAATCCAGCAGACGCAACTCGCCGTCATCCCCCAGCAGCAGGTTCTCCGGTTTGATGTCGCGGTGCAGAATCTGCCGCCGATGCAGCAGGCCGACGGCCCGCAACAGGCGTTCGGCCACGTCCTGCCACTGAGCCAGCGGCAGTGGGCCGGCTCGCTCGAACAGCTGCGCCAATGTAATCCCCGAATATTCACGCATCACGTAGTACAAATGCTGACGCTGACTTGCGCCATGGACTTCAGGGAAGTGTCGCCCGGCCACGCGTTTGAGAAACCATTCCTCCGCCAGCAAGGCCTGACCTGCGTGGGCATCGTCCGCCAGCCGTGTAGGCAAGGTCTTCAACAGCCACGCCTGGCCTTGGTTGTCGAGGAGGCGATACAGCAACGATTGCTGGCTCTGGCTGACGATGCCTTGCACTTGCCAGCCTTCGAAGGTCTGACCCGGTTTGAGCGTCGGGGGCAGCGGCCATTGCTGCAGCTGGATCAGCGCATCGCCGATGCTCGCTTCCCCCACGGTATCCACCCGCACCAGCAAGGCGCTGGCGTTGTCCTGGCTGCCGGCCAGATGCGCGGCGTTGACCAGCGTTTGTGCCGCACTGTGCAGATCCGGTTGATCACGCAGGATCCCGGCGATGGCCGTGTCGCCAAGTGCGGCCCAGACACCGTCGCTGAGCAGCACGAAGCTTTCGCCCTCACGCAGTTCGCCGTCGAGAAAATCCAGCACCAGATGCTGATCCAGGCCCAGTGCACGCTTGAGCACGTGCTGCATGCCCGGTTGCTCCCAGACGTGATCCTCGGTGATCCGCTGCAGGGTGGCGGCGTGCCAGCGATAGATTCGACAATCCCCCACATGCGCCAGCGTGAAGCGTCTGCCGCGCAGAACCAGGGCGCTGACGGTGGTGAGCAACGGCTGGCCGCCGCCATTGGCCTGCAACCAGCGGTTTTGCGCGAGCAACAGGCGATCCAGCGCCTGGGCCACGCTCCAGGTCTGCGGGGTGGCGTAGTAGTCCAGCGCCAACGCCTGCAAGGTCGAGCGCGCCGCCAGCCCGCCATCGGCGCACTGGCTGACGCCGTCGGCGATGGCGAACAGAAAACCCTTGCTGGCGGCCAGCGCCGGGGCCGGCGTGACCAGGCGCAAGGCGTCCTGATTCTCCGCGCGTGGTCCGGTGGCGCTGGCTTCGGCGAAGCTCAGTTGCAGGGCCATGCGGGCCTCAGACCCGGGCAGCGGTCACGGCCGCCGAACCCCAGGTGGTTCTCCAGCGACGTTTGACCCCGTGCAGGCCGAACCATGCCAACACGCCAAGGCTGGCAAACAACCACAGCGCCAGTTGATAGCTGCCGGTACTTTGCTTGATCGCGCCCATGCCCGCCGCCAACGCAAAACCGCCGATGCCGCCGGCCATGCCGATCAGCCCGGTCATCACGCCGATCTCCTGGCGAAAGCGCTGCGGCACCAGTTGGAACACCGCGCCATTACCCGCGCCGAGACCGAGCATGGTGCAGACGAAAAGTGCCAGCGCCGCGTAGGAACTTGGCAGGTTGAATCCAACCGCTGCGATACAAACTGCGGCTACCGTGTACATCGCCAACAACGTGCGAATTCCGCCGAAACGGTCGGCCAGCGCGCCGCCCAGCGGGCGCATCAGGCTACCGCCGAACACGCAGGCAGCGGTGTAGTAACCGGCGGTGACCGGGCTCAAGCCGTATTGATCGTTGAAGTAGCCGGGCAGGGCGCTGGCCAGGCCGATGAAACCGCCGAAGGTGACGCTGTAGAAAAACATGAACCACCAGCTATCGCGGTCGCCCAGGGCTTTGAAGTAGTCGGCCGTGGATTTGGCTTTTGGTCGCTCCGGGGCGTTTTTCGCCAGCCAGGCAAACAGCACCAGGGTCAGGATCAGCGGGATCAGGGCGAAACCGAACACATTGCTCCAGCCGAACGCCGCCGCGAGTACCGGTGCGATCAGCGCCGCGAACACGGTGCCGGAGTTGCCGGCCCCGGCGATGCCCATCGCCTTGCCCTGATGCTCCGGCGGATACCACTGCGAGGCCAGCGGCAGGGCCACGGCGAACGAGGCGCCGGCCATGCCGAGGAACAAGCCAAGCAGCAGGGCCTGTTCGTAGCTGTGGATACCGAGTTTCCAGGCACCGAACAGCGCGCCAATCACGATCACCTGACCGATCAGCCCGGCGGTTTTCGGCGACAGGCGATCGGCGAGCATGCCCATCGCAAAGCGCAACACGGCGCCAGCCAGAATCGGCGTGGCCACCACCAGGCCGCGCTGTTGGGTGGTCAGGTGCAAGTCGGCGGCAATCTGCACCGCCAACGGGCCGAGCAGATACCAGACCATGAAGCTCAGGTCGAAATACAGGAAGGCCGCGAACAGGGTCGGGGTGTGGCCGGATTTCCAGAAGCTTTTATTCATCGCGCACCTCAGCGGTAGAGAATCTCGAGAAGGAGTCAGAACCAGCACAGTGGGGCGCCGCCTCGGCCGCACCACCGGCCCCGGTCAATGGGGCCAAAACGCAAAAACGCCGCTACCCGGATCGCCGAAAGGGGCGAAGAAGGTGAGCGACGTCTTTGTCGTGGGTGGGGCAACCGCCGTTGGTTACCTGTAAGAGTTGCTTAGCGAGATTTGTGCCAACAGTCTGAAACCGCGTTGCGGCCAATCGCGAGCAGGCTCGCTCCCACATTTGAAATGCAATCCCTTGTGGGAGCGAGCCTGCTCGCGATTGCGGTATGGCAAGCGGCGCAGCCCTTCAGCCAAGCAACTCGCTCATGGCAATGATCTGCTCCGCCACCTGAATCAGTTTCTGCTGACGGCTCATGGCCTGGCGGCGCATCAGGGTGTAGGCCTCTTCTTCGTTGCAGTCCTTCATTTTCATCAACAGCCCTTTGGCCAGTTCGATGCGCTTGCGCTCGGCCAGTTGCTGGTCGCGGGCCTGAAGCTGGGCGCGCAGGGCCTGGTCGCTTTCGAAGCGGGCCATGGCGACATCGAGAATCGGCTGCAGGCGTTGTGCGTGGATGCCTTCGACGATGTAGGCACTGACCCCGGACTTGATCGCCTGACGCATCACGCCAGGGTCGTGCTCGTCGGTGAACATCACGATCGGTCGGGGCTGGTCGCGGCTGACCAGCACCACTTGCTCCATCACATCGCGGCTCGGTGACTCGGTATCGATCAGGATCACGTCCGGGCGCACCGTTTCGACGCGCGCCGGCAGGTCGATGGTCAGGCCGGACTCGTCGATGACCTCGAAACCGGCCTCGGTCAGCGCAGCTTTCAGGCGCCCGACTTTTTTGGCGGTGTCGTTGATCAGCAGAATGCGCAACATGTTCGCGGTCTCCTGTCAGCAACGGGCGAGAAGAGGGGCGTTGTTGCTCAACGCATGCAACTTGAAACTCTGCGCGTAAGCGGCCGGGTCGCTGCCGTCCCAGACCTTGCCGTCGATCAACTGGCTGCTGCGCAAGTCCTCGGTGCCGACCGGCACACCGACCGCGCTGGCGGCGTCGCGGTACAGCGTCAGTTGCTGCACCTGACGTGCAACGGCGAGGTAGTCCGGGTCATCGCGCAGCAATCCCCAGCGGCGGAACTGGGTCATGAACCACATGCCGTCCGACAGATACGGCAGATTCACCGCACCATCGCCGTGAAAGCGCAGGGCGTGCGGGTCTTGCCAGCGGTTGCCCAGACCGTCGTCGTAGGCGCCGAGAAAACGCGGCTCGATGCATGAAACCGGAGCGTCGAGGTACTCGGCGGCGCTGAGCAGTTGCGCGGTGCTGCGGCGGTTTTCCGGGCTTTCTTCGATGAAACGGCTGGCTTCGAGGATCGCCATCACCAGCGCCCGGGCCGTGTTGGGGTATTGCTCGACGAAGGCGCGGGTGCAGCCGAGGACTTTTTCCGGATGGTCGGGCCAGATGGTCTGGCTGGTCGCCAGGGTGAACCCTAGATTTTGCTGTACGGCGCTGGCGGCCCACGGCTCGCCCACGCAGAAACCGTCGATGCGACCGGCCTGCAGGTGCGCGACCATTTGCGGCGGCGGCACTACCACGCTGTCGACATCCTGCAACGGATGGATGCCCTGACTCGCCAGCCAGTAATACAGCCACATGGCATGGGTGCCGGTGGGGAAGGTCTGGGCGAAGGTCAGCCTTGCGCGGGTTTGGTGCACATGGCGGTGCAGCGCCTCAGGACCGGTCACGCCCAGCCCCTGCAAGCCGTGTGACAGGTTGAGGCTCTGGCCGTTCTGGTTCAGGCCCATCAGCACCGCCATGTCGGTCGGTGCGATGCCGCCGATGCCCAGATGTACCGCGTAGATCAAACCGTACAGGCTGTGGGTGGCATCGAGTTCGCCGCTGACCAGATTGTCCCGCAGGTTGGCCCATGAGCTCTGGCGTTTGAGGTTCAGGGTCAGGCCGTAAGGCTGGGCAAAGCCCTGCGTGGCGGCGACCACCACCGAAGCGCAGTCGCTCAGGGCCATGAAACCCAGGTTGATCGCGCTTTTTTCCGGGGCATCGCTGCCGTTGACCCAGGCCAGTGGCCCGACGGAGGTTTGAGTCATGAAGCCACCCTCAAAAAAAACGCCGTCCGAGGCTTTGCCCGCGCAAAACCGAGAGACGACGCCATTGTCCTTGCCTGCACGCCACCATTGGCCTGCGGGCTGATGCAGGAGCAGGTGCAAGGCATATGCCAGCGCAGCGGATTTGCGCATGCGCCTCGCGCGGCGGGGCGATGCCCGGCTATAATCGCCGCCTCTTTTCGCCGCCCGAGTCATAGCCGCCCATGTACACCCTGGCCCGTCAGCTGTTGTTCAAACTTTCCCCGGAAACCTCCCACGATCTGTCGCTGGATCTGATCGGCGCGGGCGGGCGTTTGGGCCTCAACGGCTTGCTGTGCAAGGCGCCGGCGTCGCTGCCGGTGAACGTGATGGGCCTGCAGTTCCCGAACCCGGTGGGTCTGGCGGCTGGTCTGGACAAGAACGGCGCGGCCATCGACGGCTTCGCGCAGTTGGGTTTCGGTTTTGTCGAAATCGGCACCGTGACTCCGCGTCCGCAGCCGGGCAACCCGAAACCACGGATTTTCCGCCTGCCGGAAGCCGAGGCGATCATCAACCGCATGGGTTTCAACAACCTCGGTGTGGATAACCTGCTGGCGCGGGTGGCGGCGGCCAAATACAAGGGCGTGCTGGGGATCAACATCGGAAAGAACTTCGACACCCCGGTCGAGCGTGCTGTGGATGACTACCTGATCTGCCTGGACAAGGTCTACGCCCACGCCAGTTACGTCACGGTCAACGTCAGTTCGCCGAACACCCCGGGCCTGCGCAGCCTGCAATTCGGCGATTCGCTCAAGCAATTGCTGGCAGATCTGGCCACACGCCGCGCCGAACTGGCCCTGCGCCACGGCAAACACGTACCGCTGGCAATCAAAATCGCGCCGGACATGACCGACGAAGAAACCGCGCAAGTCGCGCAAGCACTGATCGAAACCGGGATGGACGCGGTAATCGCCACCAACACCACCCTCAGCCGCGTGGGCGTCGAAGGCATGGAACACGGTGACGAGGCGGGCGGTCTGTCCGGTGCGCCGGTGCGTGAGAAGAGCACTCACACCGTGAAAGTGCTGGCGTCCGAGCTGGTCGGCAAACTGCCGATCATCGCGGCGGGCGGTATCACCGAAGGCAAGCATGCGGCCGAGAAGATCGCTGCCGGCGCGAGCCTGGTGCAGATCTACTCTGGTTTCATCTATAAGGGCCCGGCGCTGATCCGCGAGTCCGTGGATGCCATCGCCGCCAAACGCTGATCTTCGGACATTAAAAGGCAGGCATAAAAAAGGGCTCCTCGAAGGAGCCCCTGGGCCGTAGCCCGCCGTCCGGGAAGGACGTGCATGGTGATCAGGGTGTTGCGAAATCAGATTGTCGTGTCGGAATAAGTGCCCTGTGTCAGCCGACGGCGTGAAGTTCGTTGAGTCTGTGGATTCCCGCAGTGCCGGTCATACCGTCCCAGTTGTCGCCGCGTCCTTCTCGCCAGCCGTTGATCCAGGCTTGACGTACCGACGGTAGAGTAAATGGGCAAAGCTCACGGGATTTGCCACCAACGCCATATTGATATCCGCGCAAAAATGCTCTTTCCAACGGATCACGCTTAAGTCTTCTCATAGGGTGTTTCCCTCACTTGTTGACTGTTTTTGTCGCGTCGACCTCAATTGAGGTCTGGCAGAAAAACTCTGCCGTTGGCGGCTCGCTGCCGGCGTGGCGAGCCAAGGTGTTGACGCCGTTGCGACGTCAACCTGTGTCCAGTTCTAACCAATGAGTCACATCGAGGGAATGACCGTTTTGTCATAAGGACGTAACGAAAAGGGTGCTATGGCGATAAGTAACGGCAGGTTTCATGAATGTTTATTCACCAAACCCCGGTATGATCGGCCCTGCGCTGTATGACAGGTTTAATGCCTTAGTGAGAATGACCCACGTTTACCGTCGGGTACTTTTCGACGAAGGGTTGCTTTGAGTCATTTTGTTGCATCAACTTTTTTATCTGTCCCGGCATCTAAGCTCCTTTGACCCGAGCAGCGGGGATGGAACGGCACACTTCGTGCCACGCGGGCGCTCTTGTAGAAAAGCGCCTGATTGAAAACCGGATCGGCAATGCGTTGCCGGTTCATTAGCCAAAGGCTCTGGAAAAACCATGTCCGACCGTTTCGAACTCTTCCTCACTTGCCCCAAAGGCCTTGAAGGCCTGCTCATCGAGGAAGCCGTCGGGCTTGGCCTTGAAGACGCCCGCGAGCACACCTCCGCCGTGCGTGGCATGGCGACCATGGAAACCGCTTATCGCCTGTGCCTCTGGTCGCGTCTGGCCAACCGCGTGTTGCTGGTGCTCAAGCGCTTCCCGATGAAAAACGCCGAAGACCTGTATCACGGCGTACTCGACGTCGACTGGCAGGACCACATGCTCGCCGACGGCACCCTGGCCGTTGAATTCAGCGGCCACGGTTCGGGCATCGACAACACCCATTTCGGCGCCCTGAAGGTCAAGGATGCCATCGTCGACAAACTGCGCACCCCGCAGGGCGACCGCCCGAGCATCGACAAGCTCAACCCGGACCTGCGCATTCACCTGCGTCTGGATCGCGGCGAAGCGATCCTCTCTCTCGATCTCTCCGGCCACAGCCTGCACCAGCGCGGCTACCGCTTGCAGCAGGGTGCTGCACCGCTGAAGGAAAACCTGGCAGCCGCGATCCTGATCCGTTCCGGCTGGCCGCGCATTGCTGCCGAAGGTGGCGCGCTGGCTGACCCGATGTGCGGTGTCGGCACGTTCCTGGTGGAAGCCGGCATGATCGCTGCCGATATGGCGCCGAACCTGCGCCGCGAGCAGTGGGGTTTCACCGCTTGGCTGGGTCACGTACCGGCGCTGTGGAAGAAACTGCACGAAGAAGCCGTCGAGCGTGCTGCCGCCGGTCTGGCCAAGCCGCCGCTGTGGATCCGTGGTTATGAAGCGGACCCACGGCTGATCCAGCCGGGCCGCAACAACGTCGAGCGCGCCGGCCTGAGCGAGTGGATCAAGATCTATCAGGGCGAAGTCGCGACATTCGAGCCGCGTCCGGACCAGAACCAGAAAGGTCTGGTCATCTGCAACCCGCCGTACGGCGAGCGTCTGGGTGACGAAGCCAGCCTGTTGTACCTCTACCAGAACCTTGGCGAGCGCCTGCGTCAGGCCTGCCTGAACTGGGAAGCGGCGGTGTTCACCGGCGCGCCGGACCTGGGCAAGCGCATGGGCATCCGCAGCCACAAACAGTATTCGTTCTGGAACGGCGCGCTGCCGTGCAAGCTGCTGTTGATCAAAGTGCTGCCGGACCAGTTCGTCACCGGCGAGCGTCGTACCCCGGAGCAGCGTCAGGCCGAACGCGAGCAGGCTGCCTATGATCAGACGCCGAACGAGCCGCAAGAGCGCAAGTTCAACAAGAACGGCAACCCGATCAAACCGACGCCGGCCCCGGCTCCGGTGATCGAGCAGCCACGCCTGAGTGAAGGCGGGCAGATGTTTGCCAACCGCCTGCAAAAGAACCTCAAGGCCATGGGCAAGTGGGTCAAGCGCGAAGGCATCGACTGCTACCGCGTCTACGATGCGGACATGCCGGAATACGCCATGGCCATCGACCTGTACCACGACTGGGTGCACGTCCAGGAATACGCCGCGCCGAAGTCGATCGATCCGGAAAAAGCCTCGATCCGCATGTTCGACGCCCTGGCGGCCATCCCGCAGGCACTGAACATCGACAAGAGCCGCGTAGTGGTCAAGCGCCGCGAGCGTCAGAGCGGCACCAAGCAGTACGAGCGTCAGGCGGCCCAGGGCAAGTTCAACGAAGTCACCGAAGGCGGCGTGAAGTTGCTGGTGAACCTCACCGACTACCTCGACACCGGTCTGTTCCTCGATCACCGGCCGATGCGCATGCGGATCCAGAAAGAGGCGGCCGGCAAGCGCTTCCTCAACCTGTTCTGCTACACCGCGACCGCCAGTGTGCACGCGGCCAAGGGCGGCGCGCGCAGCACCACCAGCGTCGATCTGTCGAAAACCTACCTCGACTGGGCGCGCCGCAACCTGTCGCTCAACGGTTTCTCCGACAAGAACCGTCTGGAGCAGGGCGACGTTATGGCGTGGCTGGAAAGCAGCCGGGAAGAGTACGACCTGATCTTCATCGACCCGCCGACCTTCTCCAACTCCAAGCGCATGGAAGGGATCTTCGACGTGCAGCGTGACCAGGTGCAATTGATCGACCTGGCCATGGCCCGTCTGGCTGCGGGCGGGGTGTTGTACTTCTCCAACAACTTCCGCAAGTTCCAGCTGGAAGACAACCTGGCCGAGCGTTACGCGGTCGAGGAGATCACTGCCAGCACCATCGACCCGGATTTCGCCCGCAACGGCAAGATCCACCGCGCCTGGAAAATCACGGCTCGTTGACGCTCTGTCTGATTGGATCCACAGAGCCTTGATTTTAAAGGTTCTTGGATCCGATCAGAGCTAGCCAAATTAATGGCTAATAGCTATAACTCACTCACGGCCAATGGGGTTATCCCGCAAGT
Source organism: Pseudomonas sp. 91RF (assembly GCF_003576265.1). Classification (NCBI taxonomy): domain Bacteria; kingdom Pseudomonadati; phylum Pseudomonadota; class Gammaproteobacteria; order Pseudomonadales; family Pseudomonadaceae; genus Pseudomonas; species Pseudomonas sp. 91RF. The sequence continues at coordinate 2,405 of NZ_QWFC01000030.1, read as the reverse complement.
ACTGGCGTAGTGAGTGGCCCATATGTCGTTGCACCCCGTGCGCCCAAAGATTCTGGGTTTCATCAGCGAAGAAGTCTCGGCCTGGCTGGTCGCGCTGCTGGTATTGCTCGCCGGCGGGATTCTCACGGGACTGCTGGCCTGGGCCACCCTCAATCAGTTTCACAGCCAGTTGCGCCAGCGTTTTCAACTGCTGGCCAACGAGCGCTACAGCCGCATTGAAGAACGCTTTCAGGATCAGGAACAACGCCTCGACGGCCTGCGCCGGTTCTTCGCCAACTCCGAATCGGTGTCCCGCGCCGAATTCGACGGCTACACCCAACCTTTATTGCTGCGCACCCAGGCCTATTCGTTCGCCTTGCGGGTGAGCGGTGCCGAGCGCGCCGCTTTCGAGCAGCGGGTGCGTGACGAAGGCATTACCACCTTCAGCGTGCGCGAACTCAATGCCCGCGGCGAACTGCAACTGGCCGCCGCCCGGGATGAATACGTCGTCGTGGTGTACAGCCAGACCCAGAGCCGCCTCGGTTCACCGCTGGGTTATGACTTGCTGGCCCAGCCGCTGCGTCGTTCGACCCTGGAGCGCGCCGATCAGCTCGGCGGCCTGGCGGTGTCGCAGCCGATGCATCTGGTCAGTATCGAACCGGCCTATGCGCGGGGCGTGCTGCTGGTGGCGCCGGTGCGGCGCGAGGGTGAGCCCAAGTCCTTCGGTTATGTGATGGCGGTGATCAGCATGCGCCAGTTGCTCGCCGATGGATTGCCGGACGCGCTGCATGATTACCTGTCGGTACGCATCCTCGATCTGTCGACCAACGATCAGCATGAGGTCCTGTTCGAGTCGACCAATGAGCCGGCACCCAGTGATCTGTCGGCCACGCAATTGGTGCGCATGGCCGACCATGATTATCAGGTTGATATCACACCCAGCGATGCCTTCCTGCAAGCCAACCATTCGTCGGTTGGCAGCGTGGTCATTCTGGGTGGCTTGCTCAGCCTGCTGCTCAGTGCGCTGCTGTATGTGCTGGTCAGTCAGCGTCAGCGGGCCTTGCGCATGGTCGAGTTGCGCACTCAGGAGCTGCATGAGCGCGAGCAGGAACTGCGGGGCACCCATGGCCAGTTGCGCGGAGTGCTAAACGCGGCCACGCAAGTGGCGATCATCGCCACTGACCTGCGCGGCGTGATCAACACCTTCAACCCCGGCGCGGAGCAGATGCTCGGCTATCGCAGCGCTGAAGTGGTCGGCCACATGACCCTGGAAAACCTGCATTTCCCCCGTGAGCTGATTACCCGAGCGGCGGAGCTGAGCGCCCGCTATGGCAAGGCCATCCCGACCTGCCAGGCGATGCTGGTAGAGGGCGGCGAAGTCGGCGGGCATGAGGCGCGCGAGTGGACGCTGGTGCGCAAGGATGGCAGCCATCTGCCGGTGAACATGCTCGCCACCCCGGTGCTGGACGAGCAGGGTCTGTGGGTCGGGCACCTGGCGATCTGCATCGATATCACCGAACGCAAGCGCGTACACGAGGCCCTGGCGGCGCGGGACGTGCTGCTGAAGAAGCTCAGTGCCCACGTTCCCGGCGGCATCTATCAGTTCAAGATGGAATTCGACGGGCGCTTCAGCGTGATTTACGCCAGCGACGGCATTCGCGAGATCTACGAGCTGGAACCCGACGTGCTGCTGCTCAATGCCGAATCAATCTTCACCCGGATTCATCCGCAGGACGTCAGCCGCGTGCGCAAGTCGATCCGTGCCTCGGCGGACCATCTCAGTCCGTGGCGTGAAGAGTACCGCGTGCAATTGCCCGAGCGTGGCCTGCGCTGGGTGCGCGGCGAAGCGACACCGGAGGAACTGCCGGGCGGCGGCGTGCTCTGGCATGGCTACATCTCGGACATCTCCGACCTGAAGCGCGTGGAGGAAGAACTGCGCGCACTGTCGGTGACCGATGCGCTGACCGGCATCCACAACCGGCGCTATTTCCAGGAGCGCCTGACCACCGAAATGGCCCGGGTCGAGCGTGGCGGTGGCGAACTGTCGGTGATCATGCTCGATATCGACCACTTCAAACGGATTAACGATCAGTACGGCCACGCGGTCGGCGACCGGGTGTTGCAGGCGGTGTGCGAGCGCATCGGCCATCGCCTGCGGCGGACCGATGTGTTCTGTCGTCTGGGTGGCGAAGAGTTTATGGTGCTGTGCCCGGACATCGACGGTGATCACGCGTACATGCTGGCCGTGGAGTTGTGGCAAGGCCTGCGCGGGGCGCCGGTGGATGTGGTGGGTGTGGTGACGGCGAGTTTCGGGATTGCCAGCTGGCGGCCGGGAGAGGGCGCCGATTCGCTGTTGTTGCGGGCGGATTCGGGGGTTTACGCGGCGAAGCAGGGCTGTCTCTTATACACATCTGACGCTGCCGACG
>NZ_QWFC01000051.1:0-145481 GCF_003576265.1 Pseudomonas sp. 91RF | reverse complement strand
CTGTCAAGTGATTATTTTCAGAAGTTTTCGAAGATTTCTTCAACAACTTCAACCACTTGCGCTTCCGATCTCTCGTTAGCGGGAGGCGAATTCTACAGCGTTACACGCTGCTGTCAACACCTCTTTTCCCCCGCTTTCGATCGAGAAGACCGAACCATTGAAAGCACCAGACAAACCGGCATTTCCAACGCCTTCCAGGCTTCGATGAACTGAAGCCATCCGCTATCGAAACTTACATAACTCATTGAATCTCAAAGAGTTTTCCGTTTCTACTGCGCCGGAAGTGGGGCGAATTATAGAGACTCAGGATCTGCCGTCAACCCTTAATTTTGCTTTTCTTTCAACAACTTGCAGATAGGCCAAAAAACGCTCAAGACCCTCTATATAGAAGAAGGACTCAATACCCTTCTATATAGAGAGAACCTTCAGAGCACTCCATCCTCTTTCATCGCAGCCACTGCACCCGCCCCGAGACCCAGCACCCTCTGCAAAACGTCCAAGGTATGCTCGCCCAACAAAGGAGGCGCACGACGATACTCCACAGGCGTCCGAGACAACCGAATCGGGCTGGCCACCTGCGGCACCATCCCTGCCAACGCATGAGGCAGCTCAATCGCCAACCCGCGAGACTTCACCTGTGGATCCTCGAACACCTGCGACAGATCATTGATTGGCCCACACGGCACCCCCGCCTGCTCCAGCTGAGCCACCCACTCGGCGGTCGTCTTGAAGACTGTCGCCTGACGGATCAACGGAATCAGCACCGCCCGATTCGCCACACGCAGCTTATTGGTCGCGAAACGCGGATCATCCGCCCACTGCGGCTGTCCCGCCACCTCGGCGAATTTGCGGAACTGCCCGTCATTACCCACCGTGAGAATGAAGTCGCCATCAGCCGTAGGAAAATCCTGGTACGGCACGATATTCGGATGCGCATTCCCCAGCCGCTTTGGCGCATTGCCCGTCGTCAGGTAGTTCATCGCCTGATTAGCCAGGCACGCCACCTGCACATCCAGCAGCGCCATATCAATGTGCTGGCCGCCACCATCGTGATCACGGTGAGCCAGCGCTGCCAGAATCGCCACGGTCGAATAAAGCCCCGTAAGGATATCCGTAAGCGCCACCCCCACTTTCACCGGCCCGGCACCCTCATCCCCCTCGGGTCTCCCGGTCAGGCTCATCAGCCCGCCGAGCCCCTGGATCATGAAGTCATAACCCGCGCGCTTCGCATACGGCCCGGTCTGACCGAAACCAGTGATCGAGCAATAAATCAGATCCGGATTGATCGCCTTCAACGACTCATAGTCCAGTCCATAAGCCGCCAACCCACCGACTTTGAAGTTCTCGATCAGGATGTCCGACTTGGCTGCCAGCTCCCGCACCAGTTTCTGACCCTCGGGACGCGTGAAATCAATCGTCACCGATTGCTTGTTGCGGTTGGCCGACAGGTAATACGCCGCCTCCGACGTATTCTCGCCATAAGCGTCTTTCAGGAAGGGCGGCCCCCAGGCGCGGGTGTCGTCACCATTGCCCGGGCGCTCGACCTTGATCACTTCCGCCCCAAGGTCGGCCAGGATCTGACCAGCCCACGGGCCGGCCAGCACTCGCGATAAATCCAGTACCCGCAGATGCGACAGCGCGCCCATGATCGCTCTCCTGTTAATAGAACGCCTGCAGGCCGGTCTGCGCACGACCAAGGATCAGCGCGTGGACGTCGTGAGTACCTTCATAGGTATTCACCACTTCCAGGTTGACCAGGTGACGGGCCACCCCGAATTCATCGGAGATCCCGTTGCCGCCCAACATGTCACGGGCCATGCGAGCGATATCCAGCGATTTGCCGCAAGAGTTACGCTTCATGATCGAAGTGATTTCAACCGCAGCAGTGCCTTCATCCTTCATGCGGCCCAGACGCAGGCAGCCTTGCAGTGCCAGAGTGATTTCGGTCTGCATGTCGGCCAGTTTTTTCTGGATCAACTGAGTAGCAGCCAGCGGACGGCCGAACTGTTGACGATCCAGGGTGTACTGGCGAGCGGTGTGCCAGCAGAACTCGGCCGCGCCCAGCGCCCCCCAGGAGATGCCATAACGTGCAGAGTTGAGACAGGTGAACGGACCTTTCAGACCACGCACGTCCGGGAAGATGTTTTCTTCCGGCACGAACACGTTGTCCATGACGATTTCACCGGTGATCGAAGCCCGCAGTCCGACCTTGCCGTGAATCGCCGGAGCGCTCAGGCCTTTCCAGCCCTTCTCCAATACAAAGCCGCGGATGTCGCCGGCGTCGTCCTTGGCCCAGACCACGAACACATCGGCGATCGGGCTATTGGTGATCCACATCTTGGCGCCGGTCAGGCTGTAACCGCCTTCGACTTTGCGTGCACGAGTAATCATCGCGCCCGGGTCGGAACCGTGGTTCGGCTCAGTCAGACCGAAGCAGCCGATCCACTCGCCAGAAGCCAGTTTCGGCAGGTACTTCTGCTTCTGTGCTTCGGTACCGAATTCATTGATCGGCACCATCACCAGCGAAGACTGCACGCTCATCATCGAACGGTAGCCGGAATCCACGCGCTCGACTTCACGGGCAATCAGGCCGTAGCTGACGTAGTTGAGGCCGCTGCCACCGTACTGCTCAGGGATGGTCGCGCCCAACAGGCCGACTTCGCCCATCTCACGAAAGATCGCCGGATCGGTCTTCTCATGGCGGAAGGCTTCAAGAACGCGTGGCGCGAGGCTCTGCTGGGCGAATTGCGCGGCAGTGTCGCGGATCATGCGTTCTTCTTCAGTCAGCTGTTGATCCAGCAGCAGTGGATCGATCCAGTTGAAGCTAGCTTTACCGCCCATGAGTGAGTCCTCGCAAATCGGGTGAATTAACGTGGCATTGATCCTAGGCGCGCTTCGCCCTCCCAGCAAACGAGGATTTCGCATCCTGTTGTGCTAATTTCTCACTCCGAAACGTCGCCAAGTGCCCTATATGCGGCGTATTAGTGAGGTTGACGTACATGCGCCGCAAGATACCCAGCACCACCGCCCTGATCAGCTTCGAGGCAGCCGCCCGCCACGAGAGCTTTACCAAGGCCGCCGAAGAACTTTCCCTCACTCAGGGAGCCATTTGCCGACAGATCGCCAGCCTTGAGGACTTCCTCAGCGTCGAACTCTTCCGACGTTCGCGGCGCGGAGTGAAGCTGACCGAAGCGGGCCTTTCCTACAGCCGCCGGGTTGCCACCCAACTCGATGCTGTAGAGCGCGATACCCTGTCGGTGATGGGTCAGCAAGGCACCAACGTGATCGAGCTCGCCGTGGTGCCGACCTTCGGCACGCAATGGCTGCTGCCAAGACTCAAGGACTTCCAGCTCAAACATCCGGAGGTCACGGTCAACCTGACCAACCGCACCCGCCCCTTCCTGTTTGCCGACACTGAATTCGATGCCGCCATCTATTTCGGTGATGCCGATTGGTCGGGTACAGAATCCCACAGACTGATGGGTGAGAACCCGATGCCGGTGTGCAGCCCCGCCCTGCTCGGCAACAAAACTCACCTGACACCCGATGAAATTGCCGATCTCCCTCTCCTCCAGCAAACCACCCGCCCCTACGCCTGGCGACAGTGGTTCAACTCGCAGCACCTGAACATCCCCCGCGACATGACAGGTCCGCGCTACGAGCTATTCTCCATGCTGGCCCAGGCGGCCATGCATGACATGGGCATCGCGCTGATCCCACCGTTCCTGATCCAGCGCGAATTGGCCGAGAAACGCCTGGTGATAGCCAACCCGAATGCACTCTCCAGCATCAAGGCGTATTACCTGATGATTCCCGAGCGAAAAGTCGAATCTGCGTCACTCAAGGCTTTTCGCGACTGGCTGGTAAATCAGGCACACAGCTACAACCTAGAAGGATAAGGGCCTCCAGCGATTACTAACCCCGTAGTCAGGATATTCAAAGCCCTACAGATATAACTATTTGTCGCAAATCGACAGACTGTATCCGAAAGTCGTACAGACGTCCCACAAGCGCCTGCCGACGTGGCTTTGAGCCCTCATTCGCGACTCATTGCGGCCTATTCACGTCACCGATGAGAAAATTCTTCAAATTCATCCAGACTCCTTGAAAGGCACGGCCTGCAAGGGATTCAACTGGCCATCTGCGACATTCGGTCACGGGATGACTTGTAGTTAATTTTCCGTCACCCGTCATAATCCCTTGAAGGGCATAAACTTCGCCTGCAAAATGCCGCGCCCCGCCCTGATTCGGCGGGATCGTGCTGATCGGCCGCCCCAATCGCACCATCCGTAGTGCATGGGTTTACTCAATAAGATCACGCAGGAGATTTGACGTGCACATTGGTGTTCCTCTCGAAACCCAGACCGGTGAAACACGGGTTGCTGCAACCCCGGAAACCATCAAAAAGCTGATCAGCCAAGGTCATAAGGTCACTGTGCAAACCGGCGCGGGCGTTAAAGCCAGCGTTGTCGACAGTGCCTATGAAGCGGCAGGCGCAACCATTGGCAGTGCCAATGACGCGTTTGGCGCCGAGCTGATTCTCAAAGTGGTCGCGCCAAGCGATGCCGAACTGACGCTGATCAAGCGCGGCACCGTGTTGGTGGGCATGCTCAACCCGTTCAACAACGACACTATCGCGAAGATAGCCGAGTGCGGGATTACCGCCTTCGCCCTGGAAGCGGCGCCACGTACGTCCCGGGCCCAGAGCCTCGACGTGCTGTCGTCCCAGGCGAACATTGCCGGCTACAAGGCCGTGCTGCTGGCCGCCCACTACTACCCGCGCTTCATGCCGATGCTGATGACCGCTGCGGGCACCGTGAAAGCGGCGCGCGTGCTGATTCTGGGGGCTGGTGTGGCCGGGTTGCAGGCGATTGCCACGGCGAAACGTCTGGGTGCCGTCATCGAAGCGTCCGACGTGCGTCCGGCCGTGAAGGAACAGATCGAGTCCCTCGGCGCCAAGTTTGTCGACGTGCCTTACGAGACCGATGAAGAACGCGAATGCGCGGTCGGTGTCGGCGGTTACGCACGTCCGATGCCGGCGAGCTGGATGCAACGTCAGGCCCAGGCCGTGCACGAGCGCGCCAAGCAGGCTGACATCGTCATCACCACCGCACTTATCCCGGGCCGCAAGGCTCCGGTGCTGTTGAGCGCGGACACTGTGGCGCAGATGAAACCCGGTTCGGTAGTCATCGACCTCGCAGCCGCCCAGGGTGGTAACTGCCCGCTGACCGTGGCCGATCAGGTCGTGGTCGAGAACGGCGTAACCATCGTCGGCCCGACCAACCTCGCCGGTGAAGTCGCCGCTGACGCCTCGGCGCTGTACGCACGCAACCTGCTGGACTTCCTGAAGCTGGTATTCACCAAAGAAGGCCAGTTCGAAGTGAACCTCGAAGACGACATCGTCGCCGCGTGCCTGATGTGCCGCGACGGCCAAGTCATCCGCAAAAACGCCTAAGCAGGGATTCAGACGATGGAAGAGCTTATCTCCCCCGGTATCTACAACCTGATCATCTTCGTGCTGGCGATTTATGTCGGTTACCACGTGGTCTGGAACGTTACACCCGCATTGCACACGCCGTTGATGGCGGTGACCAACGCCATTTCGGCGATCGTGATCGTCGGCGCCATGCTCGCGGCCGCCCTGACCGTCACCCCGCTGGGCAAGACCATGGGCACCCTCGCCGTGGCACTGGCCGCGGTCAACGTGTTCGGTGGCTTCCTGGTCACCCGCCGCATGCTTGAGATGTTCAAGAAGAAAGCCCCGAAAGCAAAAGAAGAGGCGCCTAAGTAATGAGCATGAACCTCGTCACGACGCTCTATCTGATCGCGTCGATCTGCTTCATCCAGGCCCTCAAAGGTCTGTCGCACCCGACCACGTCGCGCCGCGGCAACCTGTTCGGCATGCTCGGCATGGCGTTGGCGATCCTGACCACCATCGGCCTCATCTATAAGCTCGGGGCTGAATTGGCGACTGCCGGCATCGGCTACGTGATTGTCGGCCTGCTGATCGGCGGCACCGCCGGTTCGATCATGGCCAAGCGCGTTGAAATGACCAAGATGCCGGAACTGGTTGCGTTCATGCACAGCATGATCGGCCTGGCAGCGGTGTTCATCGCCATTGCAGCGGTGGTCGAGCCGCAGTCGCTGGGCATCGTCAAGCAACTGGGCGACTCGATCCCGGCGGGTAACCGTCTGGAGCTGTTCCTTGGTGCGGCCATTGGTGCCATCACCTTCTCCGGTTCGGTGATCGCCTTCGGCAAGCTGTCGGGCAAGTACAAGTTCCGCCTGTTCCAGGGTGCACCGGTACAGTTCAGTGGTCAGCACAAGCTGAACGCGGTACTGGGTCTGGCGACGCTGATCCTCGGCGTGACCTTCATGCTGACCGGCAACCTTGCTGCATTCGCACTGATGCTGGCCCTGGCGTTCGTCATGGGCGTGCTGATCATCATCCCGATTGGTGGCGCCGACATGCCGGTGGTAGTGTCGATGCTCAACAGCTATTCCGGCTGGGCGGCAGCGGGTATCGGCTTCTCGCTGAACAACTCGATGCTGATCATTGCCGGCTCCCTGGTGGGTTCGAGCGGTGCGATCCTCTCGTACATCATGTGCAAGGCAATGAACCGTTCCTTCTTTAATGTACTGCTCGGCGGTTTCGGCAATGCCGCAGACGCCGGTCCTGCCGGTGAGAAGGAAGCCCGTCCGGTGAAATCCGGTTCGGCTGACGACGCAACCTTCCTGCTGACCAACGCCGATACCGTGATCATCGTTCCGGGTTACGGCCTGGCAGTAGCCCGTGCACAGCACGCATTAAAAGAGCTGACCGAGAAGCTGACCCACCACGGCGTGACCGTGAAGTACGCGATCCACCCGGTAGCCGGTCGGATGCCAGGCCACATGAACGTACTGCTGGCCGAGGCCGAAGTGCCGTACGACCAGGTGTTCGAGATGGAAGACATCAACTCCGAGTTCGGCCAGGCCGACGTGGTGCTGGTGCTCGGGGCCAACGACGTGGTCAACCCCGCTGCCAAGAACGATCCGAAGTCGCCGATTGCAGGCATGCCGATTCTCGAAGCCTTCAAGGCCAAAACTGTCATCGTCAACAAGCGCTCGATGGCCAGCGGCTACGCCGGTCTGGACAACGAACTGTTCTACCTGGACAAGACCATGATGGTGTTCGGCGACGCGAAGAAAGTCATCGAAGACATGGTCAAAGCGGTCGAGTAAATCGCTCGCTGCTGTACCGGACGCCCCGACTTGTCGGGGCGTTTTTGTTTGCAAAAACCGTCGGACAATTTGCCGCGTTGTTGCAGATCCGGTAACGGTGTTTTACTTGAAACCCGCTGAATAGACGCCTCGTTTGCGACCTTGGTAGCGGGACAGGCGCCCGCGAAATTCACTAGACTGCGCATCCTGCTACTCGCTGCCCGAGAAAATAATCCATGTACCGTGACCGTATTCGCCTGCCTTCGTTGTTGGATAAAGTGATGAGCGCCGCCGACGCCGCTGCGCTGATTGAGGACGGCATGACCGTCGGCATGAGCGGCTTCACCCGCGCCGGCGAAGCCAAGGCCGTTCCCCATGCACTGGCCGAGCGAGCCAAGGTCACGCCGCTGAAGATCAGCCTGATGACCGGTGCCAGCCTGGGCAACGACCTCGACAAGCAACTGACCGAGGCCGGCGTCCTGTCCCGGCGCATGCCGTTCCAGGTCGACAGCACCTTGCGCAAGGCGATCAACGCCGGCGAAGTGATGTTCATCGACCAGCACCTGTCGGAAACCGTCGAGCAACTGCGCAACCAGCAACTGAAGCTGCCGGACATCGCAGTGATCGAAGCCGTGGCCATCACCGAACAGGGCCATATCGTGCCGACCACGTCGGTGGGCAACTCGGCGAGCTTCGCGATCTTCGCAAAACACGTGATCGTCGAGATCAACCTGGCGCACAACGCCAACCTCGAAGGTCTGCATGACATCTATATCCCGACCTATCGCCCGACCCGCACGCCAATTCCGCTGGTAAAGGTCGACGACCGCATCGGCAGCACCGCGATCCCGATCCCGCCGGAGAAGATCGTCGCCATCGTCATCACCCAGCAGTCAGATTCGCCGTCCACCGTGTCGTCGCCGGATGTCGACACCAAAGCCATTGCCGATCACCTGATCACCTTCCTCAAGCAGGAAGTCGATGCCGGACGCATGACCAACAAGCTCGGCCCGCTGCAGGCCGGGATCGGCAACATTGCCAACGCGGTGATGTGCGGGCTGATCGATTCGCCGTTCGAAGAACTGACCATGTACTCCGAAGTGCTGCAGGATTCGACCTTCGACCTGATCGACGCCGGCAAGCTGAGCTTCGCCTCGGGCAGCTCGATCACCCTGTCGGAGCGGCGCAACAGCGACGTGTTCGGCAACCTGGAGAAGTACAAGGACAAACTGGTGCTGCGTCCGCAGGAGATCTCGAACCACCCGGAAGTGGTTCGTCGCCTGGGCATCATCGGCATCAACACGGCGCTCGAGTTCGACATCTATGGCAACGTCAACTCCACCCACGTCTGCGGCACGCGGATGATGAACGGCATTGGCGGTTCGGGTGACTTCGCACGCAACGCGCACCTGGCGGTGTTCGTGACCAAGTCGATTGCCAAGGGCGGCGCGATTTCCAGCGTGGTGCCGATGGTCAGCCACGTCGACCACACCGAACATGACGTCGACATCCTGGTGACCGAGGTAGGCCTGGCCGACCTGCGTGGCCTGGCGCCACGGGAACGCGCCCGGGTCATCATCGACAACTGTGTGCACCCGGACTACCGCCAGGCGCTGAATGATTACTTCGACAAAGCCTGCGCCATCGGCGGCCACACCCCGCACATCCTGCGTGATGCTCTGAGCTGGCACATCAATCTGGAAGAAACCGGGCACATGCTGAAGGCTTGATCCGCACAGATATTCCGCTGGCGCAAACACAGTTTCGTCAGCGGAAATTTGAAAACCTCCGACCCCGTCAAAAACTGTACTGCTGTACCGGTCTTTTCCTACGGATTTTGCCTACTCAAATCATCGAATCGAGCAAAAACGCACCAAATAGGCGCAGACAGGTACAGTTTGCGCGATTTTGACCCGTACACCCCCTATAAACAGTTAACTGGTCACTCACAATACAAGTGAACTGTATCTAGAGAGTCTGGCCAAACGAGAGGATCATGGGCACCAGTTAAACCACTACCTGATCCCGCCACAAGCGGAAGGATGTCAACCATGGAACGTACACTCAGTTCCGAACTGTTCTTCGAAGACAAAGCTGCAAAAACCCAGGCTTCCCTGCCTCTGCGCGTTATCGCCAACCTGATGTTGTGGCAGCGCCGCATCTCCAGCCGCCATCAACTGGCTCGTCTGGATTCGCGTCTGCTGGCTGACGCCGGTATCAGCGAAGCACAACGCTACGAAGAGCTCAGCAAGCCGTTCTGGCGCTAAGTAGCGTCGCTGGCTCTGGTCACCAGACCCACCGCCAGCAACCCGAATTGAACAAACAAGACCCGTCGCGGGAAACCGCGACGGGTCTTGTCGTTTTGGGCTCGGAAAACATGCGATACAGGTGCCTGTATCGCAGACAGGTACAGTTTCAATTTACCAAAAACTGAACCAGTACAATTTTGCCACGGTGTATCTGCCGTGCTCACTGTATTCAGCTCAACATGACCTTCCGCTCCCACAGACTTAAGGAAGACGTCATGAATCACTTACAGGATGTTTCAGCCGTTATAGTCGAATGCTCTTCCCGCTGCGGCCTTCTACGGCGGCTATTCAAAGGCTTCTGGCAAGGTCTGGAGCGCGCCAGGACAAGGCGCTTGCTGGCTCAACTCGACGGGCGGGATCTCGCCGATATCGGCCTCAGCCAAGCGGATCGACTGAACGAGCTGGAGAAACCCTTCTGGCGCTAGCATTTTGCCCTCTGTGCGAAACCTCTCACACAGGCCTAATATCCGGGCAGAACGTGGCGAATGCCGTGCGACTGGCGTCTGACTCCCCAGACACCAAGCCACCTCTCAATACGAAATTTTCAGAGGAGTTACACCATGTCCCGTCTTCGCCTGCTCAGCGCTGCCGCCTTGCTGGCCGTGGCTGCCAATGCCAGCGCCACCAGTTTCATCGTGACCACCGACGCCGTTGTCGGCGCGCTGAAGTCCTCTTCGGACGCGACTTCCGACGTCAGCTCTTCGCTGCGTGACAACAAAGTCGTGATCGCTGCCCGTGACGACGCTGCCAGCTTCGTCGCCAGCGAAGGCCAGATCCGCGGCGTGAAACTGGAAAGTGCCCTGGATCTTATCCGCCATCAGGCACCGCAACTGAATGCGACCGACGCACAACTGGCACAAGCCATCCTGGCGATCTGATCCGACGTTGCTGGAAGGGACACGCCAGCCGTGTCCCGATGTTTCGCCGCTGGCTCTGGACCGGGCATTGCGCTAGCCTTGGGTCTCGCTAACAGCTCCTGAGACTCATGCGTTTTCTTACAAATCTGATTATCCCTTCTGTTCTTGTCACTGTTGGCTGGGCGACCTCGGTCGATGCCTTTGACGTCTCGATGCAAAACACCGTCGTCAGCGGTTACGCCACCAGCATGGTGTCTTCCGCGCCTTTCGACCGTAAACTAGTGCTCGCCGCCCACGACGATGCCGCGGCATTCGTTGCCAGTGACGGCCAATTACGAGGCGCCCAGCTGGAATCCGCGCTGCATTACCTGCGTAAATCCCGGCCAAAACTTCATGTAAGCGACCTTGAACTGGCACAGGCAATTCTCGTCCAATAGTTATTCTTGCCCCCTCCGGAGTCGTTCCATGCGTAGCCCGCTGATTGCTGCCGCCCTTGGCCTGCTGTTGTTGGCCGATATGGCCCAGGCGCACACCCTGGTAGCCACCAGTAACATCATCGTTCGTGCCTCCCAGCGCACCATCGATTTCACTTCCGACACCACCACGTCGATCCGCGATTCGAAAATCATCCGCGAAGCCCACGACGACGCCGCCAGCTTCGTTGCCAGCAACGGTGATATCCGTGGCGCGCACCTGGAAGCCGCCCTCAACACCTTGCGCACCCGCGTGCCGGAAGCCCGCGACGCCAGTGACCAGGTACTCGCCGAAGCCATCCTCGCATTGTGAAATCTCTCAGCGCCTGGCTGCTGGCCGGGGCGCTGCTGCTGATCGGCAGCAACGCCCACGCCAGCCTGCAACTGCGGCTCAAGACCGAGGGGCTGAGCCCCGCCCAACAACAGGCCAGCCAGGCGTTGCTCGATGAAGCGATGCAGAAACTGCCGCCCAGCTTCATCGAACGCCTGGATCGACGCATCGATGTCGGCTGGACCGACGAGATGCCCGACAATGCCTACGGTGAGGCGGCTCTTGTTTCCGAGCTGGACCTGAACCGCAAACTGCTCGCCAGTCTCACCGACGGCAGCGCAGCCAAACAAAAGACCAGCCGCCCCCACGGCACGGTGCGCCAGGAATTGCTCGCTACGGTGCTGCACGAGATCACCCATATTTACGACCGCGCACGTCTGTGGCCAGCCGCCGAACGCACGCTGATCCAGCGTTGCACGCGCCGCAACAACAGCGCCGGGCTGATCGGCCTGCCGGATGAGTGCCGTGGCCAGAACGACCGGCGCTTCACCCTCAGCGATGACCCGCGCCTGCTCGACCTCGCCGGCTGGCAGCAATACGTCGGCCGCCGTGGCGAACGTGAACAGCACAACCGGCAGATCGCCCGCAGCCCGGACCTGTACGAGATCTCCAGTCCGAAGGAGTTCGTCGCGGTCAACATGGAGTATTTCCTCCTCGACCCGAGTTACGCCTGCCGCCGTCCGGCGCTGTACCGTTATTACAAGGAACATTTCGGCTGGGCGCCGCCGGAAAAGGACACCTGCGCCAAATCCTTCGCCTTCCTCAATGCCGGCAACGACTTTGCCAAACAGCCCCTGGGCCAGGTCGATCCAGAACGGGTCTACGCCATCGACTACCTGCTGGCCGAAGCGAACCAGAACTGGGTCAGCCGCTGGGGACACAGCATGTTGCGCCTGGTGATCTGCGCCCCGGGCCGGCCACGTGGGCCGGACTGCCGACTGGACCTGGACCAGCATCTGGTGCTGTCCTACCGCGCATTCGTCGGCGATGTGCAGCTGTCGAGCTGGGACGGACTGGTCGGCAAATACCCGTCGCGTCTGTTCGTCCTGCCGTTGGCCCAGGTGATCGACGAATACACCAAGACCGAACTGCGCAGCCTCGCTTCAGTACCTCTGAATCTGTCGCGCAGCGAGATCGAAGACGTGGTCGAACACGCCGCCGAAATGCACTGGAGCTACGACGGCAACTATTTCTTCCTGTCCAACAACTGCGCGGTGGAGAGCCTGAAACTGCTGCGCAGCGGCAGCAACAATTCGCAGCTTGTCGGCCTCGACAGCATCATGCCCAACGGCCTGCTGGAAGTGCTCAAGGGCCGGGGCCTGGCGGATACCAGCGTGCTGGACAATCCCAAAGAGGCATTGCGTTTGGGTTACCGCTTCGACTCGTTCCGCGATCGCTATCAGGCGATGTTCGAGGTGCTGAAGAAGCAGCTGCCGATCAAGCAGACCAGCGTCGAGGAATGGCTGTCGCTGTCGGCAGAAGAACGACGGCCCTGGTTCGAACGCGCCGACCTGCGTACAAGCGCAGCCCTGCTGCTGTTGGAACAGGCGAGCTTCCGTCGCCAGTTGCTGCTGGCCCAGGATGAGGTCAAGCAACGCTACCTCGGCGCCCGGGAGCTGGAAAACGGCGGCATGGATAAAGCCAACGCGACGTTGCAGCAGATCCTCGCCAACAGCGGCTTCCTCAGTCGCCCGGCGGAACTGCTCGACTCTCGCGGTTACGGCCTGCCGCAACCCAGCGAGTTCAGCCGACTGGAAGCCGAAAGCAGCCAGCGCCAGAAACAGCTACTGGTACTAAGCGGTGATCTGGACAAGGAAGTGCGTGCGCTGCTGGAGCCCAAGCGAGCAGCAGAAATTGCCGCCAACGAGGCCAACGTGAAACAGATCGGCGAACATTTGCGCAAACTGCACAAAGCTTCGGGCGGCCTGGAATTGCCCTGAAAACAACGGCCCTGAAAAACAAAAGACCGCAGCCTGTGAAAGGCTGTGGTCTTTTTTATTGCCTGCAAATCAGTACAGAACGCCATCCAGAATTTCGTAGACAATCCCGGTACCGACTGCGATCAACACGATATCGCCACCGGCCCGACGCCATTCATAGCCCGGATACACCGGCAAACGCCCCAATGCCCGGGGATCCAGTCGCTCACCGTAGTAACCGTGGGGCAACGGCCGACCGCGTTCCAGGCGGATACCCGGAGGTGGCGGCGCACCGCGAACGAAGTAGCCATGATTGTCACGGATCACCTGGCGCACAGGCCCGAAGTCACGCGGTGGCGGGCCGCCACGGTGGCTGCTTTGCCAGTCATGGTGATCGCCACCGCGATCATCGTAATGGCCCTGTTGCGGGCCGCCGTGGTCGTGATCGTCGCGTGGGTCGGCGCTGGCCAGCAGCGGCGTGGCGCTGATCATCAGCACGCCCAGACTGGCAATCAGACGTTTCGGCATTTTCATGAGTTTTCCTCACTGCACTGACAGCAAAAAGGGATTCAGAACGGGTTCTGAATCCCTCGGTCTTGCTGAATTAGTCTGTGCCGCGAGGCGCTAATTCCTCTGTATCAGGAACTTTACCTTCAGCTGACGCGGGCCTTACGCACGCCTTCGGACAGTGCCGAGCACAGGCTCAGCACGCCGTCGATGGCCTGAGCCGGCGTGGTTGCATTGGCAATGTGATCGATCAACGCCGAACCCACCACCACGCCATCGGCCAGACGCGCGATGGACGCGGCTTGCTCCGGCGTACGGATACCGAAACCGATGCTGATCGGCAGGTCGGTATGACGACGCAGGCGCGCCACGGCTTCCTCGACGTGTTCCAGAGTCGCCGCACCGGCACCGGTCACACCGGCGACCGACACGTAGTAAACGAAGCCGGAGCTGCCGTTCAACACTTTCGGCAGACGTGCGTCATCGGTGGTCGGCGTGGTCAGACGGATGAAGTCGATGCCTGCAGCCTGGGCGGGGTCGCACAGCTCCGAGTTGTGCTCCGGTGGCATGTCGACCACGATCAGGCCATCAACGCCGGCCTCTTTGGCTTCGGCGATGAAGCGCTCGACGCCGAACTTGTGGATCGGGTTGAAGTAGCCCATCAGCACCAGCGGCGTGTCGCTGTTGTCCTTGCGGAACTCGCGGACCATTTGCAGGGTTTTGATCAGGTTCTGCTTGGCGCCCAAGGCACGGATGTTCGCCAGTTGAATCGCCGGGCCGTCGGCCATCGGGTCGGTGAACGGCATGCCCAGTTCGATCACGTCGGCACCGGCTTTCGGCAGACCTTTGAGGATCGCCAGCGAGGTGTCGTAATCCGGATCACCGGCGGTAACGAAGGTCACCAGGGCGGCGCGGTTCTGTTCCTTGAGTTCGGCAAAGCGGGTTTGCAGGCGGCTCATCAGTGTTTCTCCTGCTTGGAAGTTTCCATGTGGTGCATGACGGTCTGCATGTCTTTGTCACCGCGGCCGGACAGGTTGACCACCATCAGGTGATCCTTCGGCAGCTTCGGTGCGCGTTTGAATACTTCTGCCAGGGCATGGGCGCTTTCCAGTGCCGGGATGATGCCTTCGAGGCGGCAGCACTGGTGGAACGCAGCGAGGGCTTCGTCATCGGTCACCGAGGTGTACTGGACGCGGCCGATGTCATGCAACCAGGCGTGCTCCGGACCGATGCCTGGGTAGTCGAGGCCGGCGGAAATCGAGTGGGCGTCGATGATCTGACCATCGTCGTCCTGCAGCAGGAAGGTACGGTTGCCGTGCAGCACACCCGGTACACCGCCATTGAGGCTGGCTGCGTGCTTGCCGGTCTCGATGCCGTAACCGGCGGCTTCGACGCCGATGATTTCCACGCCCTTGTCGTCAAGGAACGGGTGGAACAGGCCCATGGCGTTGGAACCGCCACCGATGCATGCCACCAGGCTGTCCGGCAGGCGACCTTCCTGGGCTTGCAGCTGTTCGCGGGTTTCCTTGCCGATCACGGCCTGGAAGTCGCGAACCATCGCGGGATAAGGGTGCGGACCGGCCACGGTGCCGATCAGGTAGAAGGTGCTGTCGACGTTGGTCACCCAGTCACGCAGCGCTTCGTTCATCGCGTCTTTCAGGGTGCCGGTGCCAGCGACCACCGGTATCACTTCGGCGCCCAGCAGCTTCATGCGGAACACGTTGGCCTGCTGGCGTTCGATGTCGGTGGTGCCCATGTAGATCACGCAGTCCAGACCGAAACGCGCAGCCACAGTGGCGGTAGCCACGCCGTGCATGCCGGCGCCGGTCTCGGCGATGATGCGTTTTTTGCCCATGCGCCGCGCCAGCAGGATCTGGCCGATGCAGTTGTTGATCTTGTGCGCGCCGGTGTGGTTCAGCTCTTCGCGCTTGAGGTAGATCTTGGCGCCACCGCAGAACTCGGTCAGGCGCTCGGCGAAGTACAGCGGGCTTGGACGTCCGACGTAGTCGCGCTGGAAGTAGGCCAATTCTTCTTTGAACGCCGGATCTTCCTTGGCCGCTTCGTATTCGCGGGCCAGATCGAGGATCAACGGCATCAGGGTTTCGGCAACGTAACGGCCGCCGAACGAGCCAAACAGGCCGTTGGCGTCAGGGCCGTTACGCAGATCGGAGGTGTTCGAAGTCTGGGTCATGGTTCGCTCCAGCGGATTTCACGAGAAGACAATGGCGTTCACTCTACCCCTCACCTTCCAGGCTGAAAACCGATAAGATCGCCACAACCTGTCAGGAAAACTCACAGATATCATGAGCCATGACCTTCCTCCGCTGAACGCCCTGCGTGCCTTCGAAGCCACCGCCCGACTGAACAGCGTCAGTCAGGCTGCCGAGCAGCTGCACGTCACTCACGGCGCGGTCAGCCGCCAGCTCAAGGTGCTGGAAGAGCACCTCGGCGTCAGTCTTTTCGTCAAGGACGGTCGTGGCCTGAAACTCACAGATGCCGGCATCCGTCTGCGCGACGCCAGCGGCGAGGCGTTCGACCGCTTGCGCAGCGTCTGCGCCGAGCTGACCCAAAGCACCGCCGACGCGCCGTTCGTGCTCGGTTGCTCGGGCAGCCTGCTGGCGCGCTGGTTCATTCCACGACTGGGAAGGCTGAATGCCGATTTGCCGGACTTGCGTCTGCACTTGTCCGCCGGTGAAGGCGACCTCGACCCGCGCCGACCGGGACTGGATGCGCTGCTGCTGTTCGCCGAACCGCCGTGGCCGGCCGACATGCAAGTCTATGAGCTGGCCAGCGAACGCATCGGGCCGGTCATGAGCCCGCTGTTCAGCGGTTACGAGCACCTGAAATCAGCACCGCCCGCGGCCTTGCTCGGCGAGCCCTTGTTGCACACGACCTCTCGCCCGCAAGCCTGGCCGAGCTGGGCGCAGCAAAACGGCCTCGACGCCAGGGCGTTGAAGCTGGGGCAAGGTTTCGAGCATTTGTTTTACTTGCTGGAAGCGGCCGTCGCCGGGTTGGGCGTGGCAATCGCGCCGGAACCGCTGGTGACCGAAGACTTGAAGGCCGGGCGCCTGGTCGCGCCATGGGGCTTTTGCGAAACCCCGGCGCAACTGGCGTTGTGGCTACCCAAGCGCGCCGCCGACGGGCGCGCCCGGCAATTGGCGCAGTGGCTCAGGAACGAGCTGCGCCAGGCGGATCACTCGCCGCGCTTGAACAGCAGGTAAGCGGCCAGCAGACCCAGCGCGCCGACCGCCACACCGGCGGTCGTCCACGGATGTTCCTGCGCGTAGTCACGGGTGGCGATCCCGGTTTCGCGGGTTTTGACTTTGACTTCTTCGTAAGCATCGCTGAGCAGGCTGCGCGAATGTTTCAGCGCGCTTTCGGCGTTGCCCTTGAGCGCCTTGAGGGTCTTGCGCGACTCGTCCGAAGCGTCGTCTTTCAGGCTTTCCAACGATTTGAGCAGACTCTCGATCTCCGCTTCCATGCTTTGCAACGAGGCTTTGCGTAACGAGGTGTTGGCCATGGTGGCTCTCCTGCATTGGTGATGAGTGGCGTGTGTTGTTTGGGACTTCACCGGTTCTGGAAAGTGCAGAAAATCTGAACTCCGGTTTCTCCCGGCGACCGAAATCAACAGCGCAAATCGCTGCTAGGCTCAATTCCACACGTCAAGGAGATCGCCATGAGTGACCATCACACCTACAAGAAAGTCGAACTGGTCGGTTCGTCCACCAGCAGCATCGAAGACGCCATCAACAATGCACTGGCCGAGGCCAACAAGAGCATCAAGCATCTGGAATGGTTTGAAGTGGTCGATACTCGCGGCCACATCAAGGACGGCAAGGCTGCCCACTTTCAAGTGACCCTGAAAGTCGGGTTCCGGATTGCCAGCAGCTGAGTTTGGGCTACGCTTCTGAACTTGCGCGCTGGCCGAATGCCATAGGAATGGCAAAGCGCTACAGGGTGGACGCATCGAGTGAACTCGATGCCCGCCTCTTTTAATCCGACCAGGGAGTGCGACCGATGAAGAAGTTCATATTGGCAGTAGGTTTGTTGAGCCTTGCGGGTGGTGCGTTTGCTGCCGGCAAGCCTTGCGAAGAAGTGAAAGCCGAGATCGCGGCAAAACTGGACGCGAAACACGTCTCCGGTTATTCGCTGGAAATCGTCGATAAAGGGGCAACAGCGGGCGGCAAGGTCGTCGGCAAGTGCGAGGGTGGCACCAAGGAAATCGTCTACAAACGCGGTTGATCGCGCCTGAAATGCAAAAGCCGACGCAATACGTCGGCTTTTTTGTACCCGGCTATCTTTTACACAACTATCCGACCTCAGCCCTTCATCACCTGCGCCAGCAACTCATAGGAGTGCAGGCGATCGGCGTGTTCGTACAGATCGCAGGTAAAAATCAGCTCATCGGCCTGAGTCTGTTCGATCAGCACTTCCAGCTTCGCGCGGATTTTCTGCGGGCTGCCGACCATCGCCAGACCGAGGAAATCGCCCACCGCCTCACGTTCGTGTGGCAGCCACAGTCCGTCCATGGTTTTCACCGGCGGACGCTGCACCAGACTTTGCCCACGCATCAACGCGAGAATTCGCTGGTACACCGAGGTCGCCAGGTAGTCGGCCTGCTCGTCGGTGTCGGCGGCCACCAGCGGCACGCCGAGCATCACGTACGGCTTGTCGAGCACCGCCGAAGGCTTGAAGTGATTGCGATAGACGCGAATCGCCTCGTGCATGAAGCGCGGTGCGAAATGCGAGGCAAAGGCGTAGGGCAAACCGCGCTCGCCGGCCAGTTGCGCACTGAACAGGCTGGAGCCGAGCAGCCAGATCGGCACATTGGTGCCAGTGCCTGGCATCGCGATCACCCGCTGATCCGGCGTTCGCGGGCCGAGGAAGCGCACCAGCTCGGCGACGTCTTCCGGGAAATCATCGGCACTGCCGGAGCGCTCGCGGCGCAAGGCGCGGGCGGTCATCTGATCGGAACCCGGCGCACGGCCCAGACCGAGGTCGATCCGCCCCGGATACAGGCTTTCAAGGGTGCCGAACTGCTCGGCAATCACCAGCGGCGCGTGGTTGGGCAGCATCACGCCACCAGAGCCGACACGAATGGTCGACGTGCCGCCGGCCAGATAACCCAGCAGCACCGACGTGGCGGAACTGGCGATACCGTCCATGTTGTGGTGCTCGGCGACCCAGAACCGGGTGTAGCCGAATTTCTCGACATGCTGCGCCAGATTCAGCGAATTACGCAGCGACTGGGCCGGGCTGCCGTTCTCGCGCACCGGCACCAGATCGAGGGTGGAAAACTTTACGTCGGACAGTTGCTTCATGAACCTGCATCTCCGATTGAGGGCGCCGGTTTGTTCCTGACGAACGCAAACCTGCCCAATTCATAAGCGTGTTCTCTGCAATAAGGGCATATACCCGAGTTTCAATAGCCGATCCGAAATTTCCTACTAAAAAAGTCAACGATTCAGCCGGGCTGAACTTTGTTCCGGCGTCTATCCTCAGAAGCCTTGCAGGTAAAAACCACGACGGCGCGGCGTTTCGCGCCCGAATTGAAGGAGGCACACATGGCTATCGTGAAGAAGGCATCCGCACACTGGGAAGGTGACCTGAAAACCGGCATCGGCTCGATCTCCACCGAAACCGGCGTCCTGCGGGAAGCGCCGTACGGCTTCAAGGCCCGCTTCGAGGGCGGCAAGGGCACCAACCCGGAAGAACTGATCGGCGCCGCCCATGCGGGCTGTTTCTCCATGGCGTTCTCGATGATCCTCGGCGACGCCGGGCTGAAGGCCGAAAGTATCGACACCCAGGCCGAAGTCACCCTCGATCAGGTTGACGGCGGTTTCGCGATCACTGCAGTGAAGCTGATTCTCAAGGCGAAGATTCCGGGCGCCACCCAGGCGCAGTTCGAAGAACTGAGCAACAAGGCCAAGGAAGGTTGCCCGGTGTCGAAGGTATTGAATGCGAAGATCAGTCTGGATGCGTCGCTGGTCAGCTGATCGACTTGAGCAGAATCAGAACCCGCCAGGCAAAAATGTGGTCGAATAAATGACAGCAGCTTTCGCGCATCGTCGTGCGCACTGCTCCCAGGAGCTTCAACCATGAAACGTTTTGCTTTGGCGGTTATCTGTGGCGTGCTGGCAACTTCGGCCTTTGCGGCACCCAAAGATTGCGAAGAACTCAGGAAAGAGATCGAAATCAAGATTCAGGCGAATGCCGTGCCTTCCTATACGCTGGAGATAGTCTCCAAAGAGGAAGCCGAAAAGCACGACGTCGCCATGATCGTCGGCACTTGCGAGAACGGCACCAAGGCCATCATCTATCAGAAGAACGACAGCTGATTCACGCTAGATGGCGCAATAGGTGTCGCGATCCTCGGCGACGATTTCCCGCTTGGCGTTATACAGCCGGGCACTGGGCGTAAACATCAGGGAGCGACCCTCCAGCACGTAACGCTGACCCGCTTCGAAATGGTCGAAGCGGATGGTCAGGTAGCACAGGCGCTCCACAGGGTCGTTCAACATGCCAGCTCCTCCACCGGGTGCCTCGAAATCGAAACGCACCAGTAACTCATGGCTGCCGGGCGTTAACTGGAAAAAACGTCCGTCAGTCAGGCGCTGCTTGTCGAGACGTTCGGCCATCAGCAGTTTTCCGCCCGGGGTCGGCGTCGAGAACTCGACCCAGGCCATGTTGGGGTCGACCGGGGGCATCGGCGTCTGACAACCGGCGAGCACACCGGCAACCAGCAACAGCATTGACTTGCGCATGATGAATGTCCGTGAATTCGGACATCCAGCATAACGCCGATCAGGTGCGCTGACAGCCCGCCGGTTTGCCCTGGCCGACTACATTTTTCTGTTGGTCATAGAGCTTGGCCCACGGCCGGAAACCGGTATTACCAGCCTGGAGCTGATAGCGCTGGCCAGCGTTGAAGTCCGTGAATTTCAGGCTCAACTGGCAATCGCGCCACAGGGGCTCGGCGTCCGGGCCGATGTTGGTCGCCTCCACCGGAAACTGGTAGCGCACCTTCAGTTCATGGCTGCCGGGTTGTACCTCGAAGTAACGCTTGTCGACGGCGGCCTTCCTGTCGACTTCCAGCGCTTGCAGCGCCGTATCCTGTTGCCGGGCGTCCAGATCGATCCAGGCTTGCGAGGGGTCAGGCGAAGGCATTCCGAATCCGGCACAACCGGCCAGCGTCAGCAGGCCTCCCGTCAGTATCAAGATGCGCATGGCGAAGCTCCAATGGGCGGGATAGTCTTGCGATCAGACTTTCCAGGGATGTTCTTATTGTGATCAGGCCGTTTCCAAGCCTTGGGTTACTTGATCGCGTTTTGCGGGTTTTGTTTCCGGGTGTGTTGTTTTTGTTGCTCAACGGTTGTTCCAGCGTCAGCTATTACAGCCAGCTGGCCAGCGGTCAGCTGCAATTGCTGCGGGCGCGGGAGCCGGTGGCCAAGGTGATTGCCGACCCGAACCGCGACGCAACGCTGCGCGCCCACCTGGCCCAATCGCAAAAGGCCCGGGATTTCGCCAGCCAACACCTGCATCTGCCGGATAACCAGAGCTATCGCCTGTACGCCGACATCCACCGGCCGTACGTGGTGTGGAACGTGTTCGCCACCCCGGAGTTTTCCCTGAGCCCGCAGAACCACTGCTTCCCGATTGCCGGGTGCGTGGCCTATCGCGGTTACTACAGCCAGAGTGCGGCGCGAGGCGAGGCAGCGATCCAGCGCCTGCAAGGCATGGATGTGTCGATTGGCGGCGTCGAGGCCTATTCGACCCTGGGCTGGTTCAATGACCCGATCCTCAACTCGATGATGGGCTGGGGTGACGAACGCCTGGCCACGCTGATCTTCCATGAGCTGGGCCATCAGCGTTTCTATGTGAAGGACGACACCGAGTTCAACGAGTCCTACGCCACGTTTGTCGAGCAGGAAGGCACCCGGCAGTGGCGGGCGTTTCGTGGCTTGCCGCCAGAGAATGATGCCCAGCTCAAACGCCGCGATCAGTTCATTCAACTGATCCTCGATACCCGAACCCGGCTGGAAAAGCTGTACACACAACAGATGCCCGTCGAGCAGATGCGCGAACGCAAGGCTGCCGAGTTCGAACGGTTTCGCCGGGACTATCGGGAGATGCGCGACAGCCAGTGGGCCGGGGACAAGCGTTATGACGCCTGGGTCAATGCGCCGCTGAACAATGCGCGATTGTTGCCGTTCGGGCTGTATGACCAGTGGGTGCCGGCGTTTGCTGCCCTGTTCAGGCAAGTGAAAGGAGATTGGCCGCAGTTTTATGCGCGGGTTGAACAACTGGGTGGATTGCCGACGGAAAAGCGAAAGACAGCCCTGCGTGAGCTGGCTGCCCTTCGCTCCGATTGACGGTCAGCGCTGCAAAAACGCCTGATGCAACTCAGCCAGGGTTCCAAAATGATAAGCCGGCGCCTCGGCGCTCAGCTCTTCATGACTACCGAAGCCATAACCCACGGCTGCCGCATCCAGTCCGTTGCTGCGGGCGCCGATCAGGTCGTGTTTACGGTCTCCGATCATCAGTGTGGTGGCCGGGTCCAGCCCTTCTTCGGCCATCAGGTGGGCAATCAGCTCGACCTTGTTGGTGCGGGTACCGTCCAGTTCGCTGCCGTAGATCACCTTGAAGTGTTTGGCGAAATCGAAGTGCCGGGCGATTTCCCGGGCGAACACCCAAGGTTTCGACGTCGCGATGTAAAGCTGCCGGCCTTGGCCATTCAGGGTTTCCAGCAACGGCGTGACGCCCTCGAACACCCGGTTCTCGTAAAGACCGGTGACCTTGAAGCGCTCGCGATAGAAATTCACCGCCTCCCAGGCCTTGGCTTCATCGAATCCATAAAACTGCATGAATGCCTGCAACAGCGGCGGGCCGATGAAGTGTTCCAGTCTGGTCAGGTCCGGCTCATCGATGCCGCGTTTGGCCAAGGCAAACTGGATGGAGCGGGTGATGCCCTCACGCGGATCGGTCAGGGTGCCATCGAGGTCGAACAGTACGGTCTGGTAATGCATGAAAAATCCCGGGCAATAGAGAGAAAAGTCAGAGCTGGTCGTAGCCTTCGGCCAGATGCAGGTCCTTGAGCTTCACGTAATTCGCCGCGCTGTAGGTGAAAAAGGCGTTTTCCTTGTCGGTCAGCGGGCGAACCTGTTTCACCGGGCTGCCTACGTACAGGAATCCGCTTTCCAGGCGCTTGCCCGGTGGCACCAGGCTTCCGGCGCCGATGATCACGTCGTCCTCGACCACCGCGCCGTCCATGACGATGCTGCCCATGCCGATCAGCACGCGGCTGCCGACGGTGCAGCCATGCAGCATGACCTTGTGGGCGATGGTCACGTCATCGCCGATCAGCAGCGGGAAGCCGTCCGGGTTGAACGGGCCGGCGTGGGTGATGTGCAACACACAGCCGTCCTGAACACTGGTGCGCGCACCGATACGGATGCGATGCATGTCGCCGCGGATCACCGTCAACGGCCACACGGAGCTGTCTTCGCCGATTTCGACGTCGCCGATCACCACCGCGGAGCCGTCGACAAAAGCGCCTTTGCTCAAGCGTGGGGTGTGATTCTGGTACTTTCGAAGGGACACGATTAGTTCTCTCTCTGTCGCCGATAGCTGCGGTGGGTGTCGATTGTAATTAAGATGGGCGCATGTTTCTTCCAGCCAAGGTGCAACCGTGAGCGTGAACAACCCTCTTCTGCAGTCCTACGACCTGCCGCCGTTCTCCGCGATCCGTGCCGAACACGTGAAGCCGGCCATCGACACCATCCTGGCCGACAACCGCGCCGCCATCGCCGAGATCCTCAAGACCCAGGGCCAGAACCCGACGTGGGCCGGGCTGGTGCTGGCGATGGACGAACTCAATGATCGCCTGGGCGCCGCCTGGAGCCCGGTCAGCCACCTCAATGCCGTGTGCAACAGCGCCGAACTGCGCGAAGCTTACGAGTCGTGCCTGCCGGCCCTGAGCGCCTACTCCACCGAGATGGGCCAGAACCGCGAGCTGTTCCAGGCCTATGAAGCCCTGGCCAACAGCCCGGAAGCCGCCGGTTTCGACGTGGCACAAAAAACCATTCTGGAGCATGCCCTGCGCGATTTCCGCCTGTCGGGTATCGACCTGCCGGAAGCCGAGCAGAAACGCTACGCCGAAGTGCAGAGCAAGCTGTCCGAACTGGGCAGCCGCTTCTCCAACCAGTTGCTCGACGCTACCCAGGCCTGGACCAAGCACCTGACCGACGAAGCCGCCCTCGCCGGCCTGACCGATTCGGCCAAGGCGCAAATGGCTGCCGCCGCACAGGCCAAAGGCCTCGACGGCTGGCTGATCACTCTGGAATTCCCGAGCTACTACGCGGTGATGACCTACGCCCAGGACCGTGCGCTGCGCGAAGTAGTCTACGCCGCCTACTGCACCCGTGCGTCGGATCAAGGCCCGAACGCCGGCCAGAACGACAACGGTCCGGTGATGGGCGAAATCCTCGACCTGCGTCAGGAGCTGGCCAAGCTACTGGGTTTCTCCAGTTTCTCCGAGCTGAGCCTGGCGACCAAAATGGCCGAATCCAGCGATCAGGTGCTGAGTTTCCTGCGTGATTTGGCCAAGCGCAGCAAACCGTTCGCCGCCCAAGACCTGCAACAGCTCAAGGCGTACGCCGCCGAACAGGGCTGCGCCGATCTGCAAAGCTGGGACAGCGGTTTCTACGGGGAAAAACTCCGTGAACAACGCTACAGCGTCGCCCAGGAAACCCTGCGCGCCTACTTCCCGATCGACAAAGTGCTGGGCGGTCTGTTCGCCATCGTTCAGCGTCTGTACGGCATCGAAATCGCCGAACTGAAAGGCTTCGACACCTGGCACCCGGACGTGCGCCTGTTCGAGATCAAGGAAAACGGTCAGCACGTTGGCCGCTTCTTCTTCGACCTCTACGCCCGCGCCAACAAGCGCGGCGGTGCCTGGATGGACGGCGCGCGCGACCGTCGCCGCACCGTCGACGGCGTGCTGCAAAGCCCGGTGGCCAATCTGGTATGCAACTTCACCCCGGCCGACAGCGGCAAGCCTGCGCTGCTGACCCACGATGAAGTGACTACCCTGTTCCACGAATTCGGCCACGGCTTGCATCACCTGTTGACCCGCGTCGAGCATGCCGGCGTGTCCGGTATCAATGGCGTGGCGTGGGACGCGGTCGAGCTGCCGAGCCAGTTCATGGAAAACTGGTGCTGGGAGCCGGAAGGCCTGGCGTTGATTTCCGGCCACTACGAAACCGGCGAGCCATTGCCGCAGGATCTGCTGGAGAAAATGCTCGCAGCGAAGAACTTCCAGTCCGGCCTGATGATGGTCCGCCAGCTCGAATTCTCGCTGTTCGACTTCGAACTGCACGCCACCCACGGTGACGGCCGCAGCGTCGCGCAGGTGCTTGAAGGCGTGCGTAACGAGGTCTCGGTAATGCGACCACCGGCTTACAACCGCTTCCCGAACAGCTTTGCGCACATCTTCGCCGGCGGTTACGCGGCGGGTTACTACAGCTACAAGTGGGCGGAAGTGCTGTCGGCGGACGCCTTCTCGAAGTTCGAAGAAGACGGCGTGCTCAATGCCGACACCGGTCGCGCCTTCCGCGAAGCGATTCTGGCCCGTGGCGGCTCGCAGGAGCCGATGGTGCTGTTCGTCGACTTCCGTGGCCGTGAGCCGTCGATTGACGCACTCTTGCGCCACAGCGGCCTGAGTGAGGACGCGGCAGCATGAGTGAGGCACCTGTGAAGACCAAAAAACGCTTTATCGCCGGGGCGGTCTGCCCGGCGTGCAGCGAGCCGGACAAGCTGATGATGTGGAGCGAGGACGACGTCCCGCACCGCGAATGCGTGGCGTGCGGCTACAGCGATACGCTCAATGCCCAAGGGCTTTCGGTACCGAAAGAGCTGGGCACGCGGGTCAACACCAGCGCGCTCAAGCCTGCACCGGACAAGACGGTTCAGGCGGTGCAGTTCTTCCCGAATCCGAAGCTGAAGAAAAAGCCCGACGAGCAGCACTGATCCGGCACCACCTTCCACCGATTTCCGGTGGAAGGTGGTATTGGCTTAACACCTGTCCCCTGCACTTGCTTCGTAGGCTGGCCGTTCCGCCATGCCTCGAAGGAAGTTGCCGTGCCCGACATCAATCCCCTCCTGCAACACTGGACCCTGCCGCCCTGGCCGGATATCCGCGTCGAGCATCTGCTGCCGGCGATCAACAACATCGTTGCCGACCACCGACGAATCATTGCGCAAGTGCTCGCCACTCAGCTGGAGCATCCCGGCTGGGACGATCTGGTACTGAGCATCGACGAAGCCGATGCCCGGATCGGTGAATTTCGGTCGATTCTCGAAACACTGTCCATGGTCAGGTCTGACGATGCCGACTGGCTCGTGGAAAGCGCCAAGGCTCAACTCGCGATCAACCAGTATCGCTCCGAAAAAAACCGCAATCGCCCGTTGTACGAGGCTTACCAGCGCTTGGCGCAGAGTTCGATCGCGGCCAATTTCGATGAGCCACGCAAGATCGTACTGGCGCGGATACTGCGTAAATTCAGGCAGTCAGGTATCGACCTTCCCACCGCGCAACAACAGGAACTGACCCGGTTGAACCTTGAGATCGGTGGCCTGGAATCGGTGTTTTTGACCCACCTCGAACACTGGACCGAGACCTGGAGCAAACGGGGCGACGATATTGCACAGCTTGCGGGTCTGTCCCCGTCGATGAAGGATCGCCTGGCACGCGCCGCACGTGAGGCCGAACATGATGGCTGGCTGATTCGCCTGGACCAGAACACCTGCCAGCACATCCTCAAATACGCCGAGAATCGTGCCTTGCGCGAGGAATGCTGTGTGGCCTACGCGACCCGCGCTTCCGATCAGGGGCCGCTGGCCGGGCGCTTCGACAACGGCCCGGTGCTGACAAAGCTGCTTGCCTTGCGCCAGCAGAAAGCCCGCTTGCTTGGCCACGAAAACGCCGCGCAACTGAGTCTGTCAAAAAGCATGGCCGGAACGACGGCCTGGGTCAGGGATTTTCTCCAGTGCCAGGTTGCGCAATTGACACCCATCCTGGAGCAGGACGCAAAACAACTGGCCGCCTTCGCCCGGCAACAGGGAATCGACCGGGTCCAGCCATGGGATGAAGAATTCCTCGCCGAGCAATGGCGGCAGCAGCAGTTTCCCGGAGCGCTGGATAACCTGCGTGATTACTTCGCGTTCGACGGCACCCAGCGCCGGCTCTGTCTGTTCTGCGAACGCATGTTCGGGATCCGTATCGTTGAACAGGTCGGCGGGAAACACTGGCATGACGATGTGCGGCTGCTGGAAATCCGCGAGCATGAGCAGGTCATCGGTTACATCTACCTCGACCCTTTTCACCGCAACAACGCTGCGGATTTCGCTGGCACCTCCACGCTACGCAACCGCCGCATCAACGCCGAAGGCCGACCGACACTCCCCATTGCCGTGCTCTCCAGCAATTTCACGCCGGCCACCGACGGCCATCCCTGCCGACTCGAACTCAACGATCTGCGGGTACTTTTTCATGAGTTTGGCCACTGCCTTCAGCATGTGTTGACGCGCTCGCCCCATCACACCCTGTCCGGCATCCTGCAACTGGGCCATGAGGCGGCGGAGTTTTCCGGGCAACTGTTCGAGCAGTGGTGTCAGTCGCGGGAGTTCGTGCTGTGGCTCGGTGCGCATTTCCAGACCGGCGAGCGCTTGAGCGCAACACGGGTCAACGCCGCCCTCTCGGCCAGCCAGGCCCACTCCAGTCGGCAACAGGCCTTGATACTCATGGGAGCGATCATCGATTTCGAGCTGCACGCCACCCACGGCGACGGGCGTTCTGTCGAAGAGGTTTGCGCCGACGTGCAGCGCACAATGGCTCACCTGCAACTGCCCGACAGTCACCGGTTCGCCAATGGTTTCGATTACATGGTGACCCAGTACGACGCTTCGGTTTACGCCTATGTCTGGTCGGGGGTGCTGGCTCAGGAGGCGTTCAAACGCTTCAGTCGTGACTGGGTGTTCAACGCCCAGACCGGCCGGGCGTTCCGGGAAACGTTCTTTGCGTCCGGTGCCGGGCGCCCGTTGCTGAAAGCGGTGGAGGCATTCATCGGCCGGCCGGTCAGTGAAGAACTGTGCCTCGGCCGGCCGGTCAACCGGCGGGTTACTTCAGATTGACTGTCTGGAACCAGCTCTTCATCGAGCAGGTTGCGAACGCACTGGTGCTGCAATCGCCATTGGCCAGCGCGGTGCGCAGCTTGTCGACGTCGGCCTGCATCACGTAACGCACGCCGTCCTTGAAGTGGCCGCTTTCACCGAAACCGCCCTGGGTCATTTCGTTCAGGGCGTCTTCCTTGCTCCAGCCCTGCACCACGATGCGGTACATCGCGGCCATCAGGCCGGTGCGGTCGGAGCCGTGCTTGCAATGCATCAGCACCGGGCCGTTGGCTTCGGCGGTCTGGATCGCACGCAGGGTCTTGAGGACGTCGGCGTCATCGACATGATTGGTGCGATACGGCAATTGCACCTGGTTGATGCCCGGGGTTTTCAACCAGCTCGAGTCCGCCTCCGGCAGGAAGTTGATGACCGTGGCCACTTTCAGGTTCTGCAGCAACGGCACGGCACCAGCGTCAGGCAGCGCACTGCGGTAGAGCGTGGGCGACATCTGGAAGAAGTTGTATTTCATTTCGACCGGTTGGGCCCATTCCGGAGGGCGAGAAACCGGCGCATCTGCGGCATGGGCCGAAATCGAGCCGAGCAGGGCAAACAGCGAGAAACAGATCGCGGAGGAAAAACGCTTCAAGGACATGCTGTGCGGTGACCGTATGGGATTCGTCAGTGAGGGCGGCAGCTTGCGGGTTGTCCAGTCAAATCCCTGTGAGGCGATTGTCAAAGAAACGTGAAGCCGGGAACTTCCTTCGTCGCATTTCCGGGCTTTTTTTCGGCTGAATCGGTTCATCCGGTTGGTTAGGCTGCTACCATTTGTCACATCATGTTGCAGACACGTCCCCGTTTTCCGGGTCATTTCCGGCCACGTCGCAACCGACCACTCAAAAAGCCGTCCCCAGAAACGGCTGATAACCATCAATGCCTGATGAGGTGCACCCCCATGTCTGATCAAGATCGAGACAACCCGCGGCGTGAGTTCTTGCGCAAATCCCTGACCCTGATCCCGGTGGTCACCCTCGCCGGCAGCGGGCTGGGCAGCAGCGTGCTGCAAGCGGCTCCCGAAAGCTCGCCAGCCCCGGCCCCCGCCAAATCGGTTGCAGCAGAGACAAGCGCCTACCAGCCGAGCTACTTCACCGCCGAAGAGTGGGCGTTCATCAATGCCGCCGTCGCGCAGTTGATCCCCAACGATGCCCAGGGCCCAGGCGCGCTCGAGGCCGGCGTGCCGGAATACATCGACCGCCAGATGAACACGCCATACGCCGCCGGCGCCCTCTGGTACATGCAAGGCCCGTTCAACGCCGACGCTGCGCCCGAGATGGGCTGGCAGAGCAAACTGGTGCCAAAAGAAATCTATCGCCTCGGCATCGCCGCCACGGATCAGTGGGCAAAATCCCTCAACGGTAAAACATTTGCCGAGCAAGACAGCGCTACCCGAGACGATCTGCTCAAGCAGCTTGAAGCCGGAAAACCGCAATTCGACAACGTTCCGGCGAAGATTTTCTTCAGTTTGCTGCTGCAAAACACCAAGGAAGGGTTCTTCTGCGACCCGATCCACGGTGGCAATAAAGGCATGGTCGGCTGGACCATGATCGGCTTCCCCGGCGCCCGCGCCGATTTCATGGATTGGGTGGAACGCAACGAGCAATACCCCTTCCCGGCAGTTTCGATTCGCGGCGAGAGGGCGTGAGCATGGCAACGGTAATGAAGAAGGTCGACGCGGTGATCGTCGGTTTCGGCTGGACAGGCGCAATCATGGCCAAGGAGCTGACCGAGGCTGGCCTCAACGTGCTGGCGCTGGAGCGCGGGCCGATGCAGGACACCTACCCTGACGGCAACTATCCCCAGGTGATCGACGAACTCACCTACAGCGTGCGGAAAAAACTCTTCCAGGACATCTCCAAAGAAACCGTCACCATCCGCCACAGCGTCAACGACATCGCCCTGCCGAACCGCCAGTTGGGCGCGTTCCTGCCGGGCAACGGCGTCGGCGGCGCCGGCCTGCACTGGTCGGGCGTGCACTTTCGGGTCGATCCGATCGAGTTGCGCATGCGCAGCCACTACGAAGAGCGATACGGCAAAAGCTTCATCCCCAAGGACATGACCATCCAGGACTTCGGCGTCAGCTATGAAGAGCTGGAACCGTTCTTTGATTTCGCCGAAAAAGTCTTCGGTACCTCCGGCCAGGCCTGGACCGTGAAAGGCCAACTGGTCGGCCAAGGCAAGGGCGGCAACCCGTACGCGCCGGATCGTTCGAACCCGTTCCCGCTGGAAGCGCAGAAGAACACGGTTTCCGCACAGCTGTTCGGCAAAGCGGCCACAGAGGTCGGTTACAAACCCTACAACCTGCCTTCCGCGAATACTTCGGGGCCGTACACCAACCCCTACGGCGCACAGATGGGCCCGTGCAACTTCTGCGGTTTCTGCAGCGGCTACGTTTGCTACATGTATTCCAAGGCCTCGCCGAACGTGAACATTCTTCCGGCCTTGAAGCCGCTGCCGAATTTCGAACTGCGGCCTAACGCCCACGTCCTGCGGGTCAACCTCGACAGCACAAAAACCAAAGCCACCGGCGTCACCTACATCGACGGCCAGGGCCGGGAGATCGAGCAACCGGCGGATCTGGTGATTCTCGGTGCGTTCCAGTTGCACAACGTGCGGCTGATGCTGCTCTCCGGCATCGGCAAGCCGTATGACCCGATCAGTGGTGAAGGCGTGGTCGGGCGTAACTTCGCCTACCAGAACATGGCGACCATCAAGGCGTTCTTCGACAAGGACACCCACACCAACAACTTCATCGGCGCCGGCGGCAACGGCGTGGCGCTGGACGACTTCAACGCGGACAACTTCGACCACGGGCCGCACGGCTTCGTCGGTGGCTCGCCGATGTGGGTCAACCAGGCCGGCAGCCGACCGATTGCCGGGACCTCCAACCCTCCGGGCACGCCGGCCTGGGGCAGTGACTGGAAACGCGCGACCGCCGATTACTACACCCACCAGGTGTCGATGGACGCTCACGGTGCGCATCAGTCCTACCGTGGCAACTACCTCGATCTGGACCCGGTGTACCGCGATGCCTACGGCCTGCCGCTGCTGCGGATGACGTTCGACTGGCAGGAAAACGACATCAAGATGAACCGCTTCATGGTCGAAAAAATGGGCAAGGTCGCACAAGCCATGGGCCCGAAAGCCATTGCCGTGCTTGGCAAGAAAGTCGGCGAACATTTCAACACGGCGTCGTACCAGACTACCCACCTCAACGGTGGCGCGATCATGGGCACCGATCCGAAGACCAGCGCGCTGAATCGCTACTTGCAGAGCTGGGACGTGCACAACGTGTTCGTTCCGGGTGCGTCGGCATTCCCGCAGGGTCTCGGTTACAACCCGACCGGGCTGGTTGCGGCACTGACCTACTGGTCGGCGAAAGCGATCCGCGAGCAATACCTGAAAAACCCCGGCCCGCTGGTTCAGGCTTAAGGAGCGATGACCATGAAGACTCTCGTTATCGCGACCCTGGCGCTGCTTGGCAGCGTGACCGCTCACAGCGCCGAAGTTGATCAATCCTTGATCAAGAAAGGTGAATACCTCGCCCGCGCCGGCGACTGCGTGGCTTGCCACACGGCCAAGGACGGCAAGCCGTTTGCCGGCGGTCTGCCGATGGAGACCCCGATCGGCACGATCTACTCGACCAACATCACCCCGGACAAAACCGGGCTGGGCGGCTACAGCTTCGAGGAGTTCGACCAGGCCGTGCGTCATGGCGTCGCCAAAAACGGTAGTACGTTGTACCCGGCGATGCCGTACCCGTCCTACGCCCGCGTCAGTCAGGATGACATGCAGGCGCTGTATGCCTACTTCATGCACGGCGTTGAACCGGTGGCACAGGAGAACAAGGCCAGCGACATCCCGTGGCCATTGAGCATGCGCTGGCCGTTGATGGGCTGGCGCTGGCTGTTCGCGCCGAAGGTCGAGGACTACAAACCCGCGTCGGACGATGCCGTCATCAGTCGTGGGGCGTATCTGGTGGAGGGCCTCGGACATTGCGGCGCCTGCCATACGCCACGGGCCCTGACCATGCAGGAAAAATCCCTGAGCGCGGCCGAAAGCAGCAGTTTTCTGTCAGGCAGCGCGCCGCTGGAAGGCTGGATCGCCAAGAGCCTGCGCGGCGACCACAAGGACGGCCTCGGCAGCTGGAGCGAAGAGCAACTGGTGCAGTTCCTCAAGACCGGCCGCAGCGACCGCAGCGCGGTGTTCGGCGGCATGAGCGACGTGGTCACCCACAGCATGCAGTACATGACCGACGCTGACCTGACCGCGATCGCGCGTTACCTGAAATCGCTGCCGGCCAACGATCCTGCCGACCAGCCGCATCAGTACGACGAGAAAGCCGCCAAGGCGTTGTGGAATGGTGATGACAGTCACCGCGGTGCGTCGGTGTACATCGACAACTGCGCGGCCTGCCATCGTACTGACGGCCACGGCTACACCCGGGTGTTCCCGGCGCTGGCGGGCAATCCGGTGCTGCAATCGGACGACCCGACGTCGCTGATTCACATCGTGCTCAAGGGCGGCACATTGCCCGCGACGCATACGGCACCGTCCACTTTCACCATGCCGGGTTTCGCCTGGCGACTGTCGGATCAGGAAGTCGCAGATGTGGTGAGTTTTATTCGTGGAAGTTGGGGTAACAAGGGCGCGCCGGTCAAGGCTGCTGATGTTGCGGAGTTGCGCGAGGAGGACATGAAGCACACCTCCAGCGACGACCTCGGCCAAGTCACGCCACACAACTGACCAGACGCCCGACGGCACTAGCCAGATGCACGGCGCCTCGATACTGTATATGCAAACAGTATCGAGGCGCTGCCATGTCTACCCCTCTTCCCCCACGCGGCCGCGGCACCGCCACCAATCCGCACAACCGCTTCGCGCCGAGTCGTTCGGTGGCCGAGGACGACGGCTGGTTTCAGGAAGTGCCGCTGACCCAGGGCACCGAAGTCAGTTTCGAGACGGCGAAAACCATCATCACCCGCAACACCTCGCCGGACCTGCCCTTCGACCGCTCGATCAACCCCTATCGCGGCTGCGAGCATGGCTGCATCTATTGCTACGCACGACCGAGCCACGCCTATTGGGACATGTCGCCGGGGCTGGATTTCGAAACGAAGCTGATCGCCAAGACCAACGCCGCCCAGGTGCTGGAGGAACAGCTTGGCAAGAAAGGCTATCAATGTGCACCGATCAATCTGGGCTCCAATACCGACCCGTATCAACCGATCGAACGCGAACACAGAATCACCCGCCAGACCCTCGAAGTGCTGCTGCGTTATCGACATCCGGTGACCATCGTCACCAAGGGCTCGCTGATCCTGCGCGACCTCGACCTGCTTACCGAACTGGCGCAGCAACGGCTGGTGGCGGTGATGATCAGCCTGACCACCCTGGACGATGAACTCAAACGCATCCTCGAACCCCGGGCCGCCGCGCCCAAGGCCCGGTTGCGGGCGATCCGGGTGATGCGCGAGGCGGGGATTCCGGTCGGCGTGCTGTGCTCGCCGATGATTCCGATGATCAACGACAGCGAAATCGAAAGCCTGCTGACCGAAGCCCACGCCGCCGGCGCCCAGAGCGCCGCGTACATGATGTTGCGCCTGCCGCTGGAAGTGGCGCCGTTGTTCGAGGAATGGCTCGAGGCGCATTACCCGCAGCGCGCCGCCCATGTGTTGAGCCTGATCCGCCAGAGCCGTGGCGGCGAACTGTACGACAGCCGTTTTGGCGCCCGGATGCGCGGTGAAGGGCCGTTCGCCGACCTGCTCGCGCAGCGCTTCGCCAAGGCGTTGAAACGCCTGGGACTCAATCACCGCGAAGGTTTCAATCTCGACTGCACAGCCTTTTGCCCGCCGGGTCGCCAGATGGCGCTGATTTAAGGAGGGAATTACCGGCCCGGTTCACCCCAGTCACGTTTTTTGTGACCTGGAACACACGTTCTAGAGCGTTTCATTCAGTTTGAGTTAAGTTTCGGCGGTTACCGTGTTCATCGAGTGACTGATGGGTCAGGACGGCCCGGATGTTTTAAACAGCCACTGGCTTCATACCGGAATACACGGGAATGACTCCCCGAATCCGCCAAAGAGGATGAATCATGAGTGACAAGGATAAACAGCCGTTGGCTGCGTCGGCGCAAGCCGTCCCCGGGGCGGTTTCCGCCGATGCAGCACTGCGACATATCGTTGACGGCTTTTTGCATTTTCATCATGAGGTCTTTCCACAACAGGAAGAACTCTTCAAGAAACTCGCCACGGCCCAGTCGCCACGGGCGATGTTCATCACCTGCGCCGACTCGCGCATCGTTCCCGAACTGATCACCCAGAGCTCTCCCGGCGATCTGTTCGTGACCCGTAACGTCGGCAACGTGGTTCCCCCCTACGGCCAGATGAACGGCGGCGTTTCCACCGCCATCGAATACGCGGTACTGGCCCTTGGCGTGCAACACATCATCATTTGCGGCCACTCCGATTGCGGCGCCATGCGCGCGGTACTCAATCCGGGCAGCCTGGAAAAGATGCCGACGGTCAAGGCCTGGCTGCGCCACGCCGAAGTCGCGAAAACCATGGTGCATGACAACTGCAACTGCACCGACGAAAAAGAGAGCATGCCGATCCTCACCGAGGAAAACGTCATTGCCCAACTGCAGCACTTGCGTACCCATCCTTCGGTAGCCTCGCGCATGGCGAACGGTCATCTGTTCATCCATGGCTGGGTCTACAACATCGAAACCAGTGAAATCAAAGCTTACGACGCGGATCAGGGACGCTTCCGGCCGCTCGACGGCAGCCATCCGATTCCGGTGGCGACGCCCAAAGCGCGCTTCTGAATCCTCCTAAAAATCCGTGTGGCCTGATGCCGGTCGCTGTTCAAGCGACCCGGCTTCGCCACGCCTGAAGAAAACTTCGGGAGAGTCATCATGCGTACGGCTCAATTGAAAGCGGTGTTGCCACGGGAGCTGCTGGCTTCGGTGGTTGTGTTTCTGGTCGCCCTGCCACTGTGCATGGGCATTGCGATTGCTTCAGGGCTGCCGCCGGCCAAAGGCCTGATTACCGGGATCATCGGTGGTCTGGTGGTGGGTTGGCTGGCGGGGTCGCCGTTGCAGGTCAGCGGGCCGGCGGCGGGGCTGGCGGTACTGGTGTTCGAGCTGGTGCGCCAGCACGGGATCGAGATGCTCGGGCCGATCCTGCTGCTGGCGGGTTTTCTGCAACTGGTGGCCGGGCGACTGAAGCTCGGTTGCTGGTTCCGGGTCACGGCGCCAGCGGTGGTCTACGGGATGCTCGCCGGGATCGGCGTACTGATCGTGCTCTCGCAAGTGCACGTAATGCTGGATGCCGCGCCGAAACCCTCCGGGCTGGACAACCTGACAGCGTTCCCCGGCGCAGTGGCGCAGGCCTTGCCGTCCTTTGGCTGGCAGGCCGGGTTGCTCGGGCTGTCGACCATCGCCGTGATGTGGCTGTGGGAGAAATTCCGCCCGCACTCGCTGCGTTTCATTCCCGGTGCGCTGCTCGGTGTCGGCTTGGCGACCGGCGCCAGTCTGCTGTTGGCATTGCAGGTCAAACGGGTTGAAGTACCGGCGAATCTGGCCGAAGCCATCGACTGGCTGAAGCCGACGGATCTGCTGAGCCTGGCCGACCCGACCCTGCTGATCGCCGCGTTTGCCGTGGCGTTCATCGCCAGCGCCGAAACCCTGCTGTCCGCCGCGGCGGTGGATCGCATGCACAGCGGCCCGCGTTCGGACTTCGACCGCGAACTGTCGGCGCAAGGGGTCGGCAACATGCTCTGCGGGCTGGTCGGCGCGTTGCCGATGACCGGGGTGATCGTGCGCAGTTCGGCCAACGTCCAGGCCGGTGCGACCACGCGCTACTCGACGATTTTCCATGGCCTGTGGCTGCTGGCCTTCGTGCTGTTGCTGTCGAGTCTGCTGCAAAGCATTCCGGTGGCGAGCCTGGCCGGGGTGCTGGTTTACACCGGCTTCAAACTGGTGGATCTCAAGGCGTTTCGTGGCTTGGGCCGTTATGGCCGGATGCCGATGTTCACCTACGCCGCGACAGCGCTGGCGATTATTTTCACTGACCTGTTGACCGGTGTGTTGATCGGTTTCGGTTTGACCCTGGTGAAACTGGCGTTCAAGGCTTCACGGCTGAAGATCAGCCTGATCGACCTGCCGCAGGAGGGGGAAATGGAGTTGCGTCTGGTGGGCGCGGCGACATTCCTCAAGGTGCCGGCACTGACGCAGGTGCTGGGCAGCATTCCGCCGGGCACGACGGTGCATGTGCCGCTCAACAACCTGAGCTACATCGACCATTCCTGTCTGGAACTGCTGGAGGAGTGGGGCCGGGCCAATGCGGCCAAGGGTTCGAAGCTGTTGATCGAGT
The DNA here is from genome assembly GCF_003576265.1 of Pseudomonas sp. 91RF. Taxonomy (NCBI): domain Bacteria; kingdom Pseudomonadati; phylum Pseudomonadota; class Gammaproteobacteria; order Pseudomonadales; family Pseudomonadaceae; genus Pseudomonas; species Pseudomonas sp. 91RF. Next base: position 109,284 of record NZ_QWFC01000051.1, on the reverse strand, counting down.
CGCGCGGACTGAAACGCAGGCTTGAGGGGAGAATCCGTACCACTACCGGCATCGGTGCGGCAGGCTGAAAAAACCTGGGGGAACAGAGCGATCTGTTCCCCCAAACGTTTGCGCCGAGATCAAGCCGCAGGCTGATCCAGTTCCAGGCCCACGCCCAGACGGCGGCTCATGCACGGCCAGCGTTTCCACGCTGCACCGGTGTCCGGGCTGCTGAGTTTTTCGCGGTAGGCTTCCACCGACTCCAGCGCAAAGCTATCGTCGTCGAGCATGCTGTCCACCGCGTGGTGCACCACTTCATCGAGTTGATTGGCAAATTCCTCACCGAGCAACTGGTGAGCAATCAGATTGGCGACCGTCATGTCCAGGGGGATCAGTGGCTGGCCGAAATGCTTGATGTACAGGTCGTTGACCTCTTCGACAAAGCGGTGGGCCAGATAGGCCTCGTCCAGCAGACTGTCCAGGCCGACCGGCGGCTGGAGAAAGTACTGTTCGGCGATTTTCAGCACCGGTTTGATCTGTGACTCGATTCCCGCTTCCCTGGCGACTTCATTGGCTGCATCCAGCAGGTCTGGCACTTCATCGATGTAGGCGGCGACAAAACGCGTCAGCACGCCGTTGGCGTCGGTTTCCGGCAACTGGATGGCCGGGTGCAGGTGTTGCAGTTGATTTTCGAGCTGACGGGTCAGCTTTCCGGTTTCGATCTCGTGTTGTCGGGCTATGTGGATCTGCTCGCGCAATGCGGCGGTGTTCATGAAAACTCCAGGAAACAAGGCAATGAAATAGGGAAGACATAACTTAGCTGGCTTACGAAAAATGCTAAGACGCATTTGTCATAATTATTTCATCCTTGATACACCTGCGTTATATCGGTTTGCCACCACTCGTCTGCATCCTTCTCCATTCGTGCCCTGGAACGCAAGTGCCAGCTGTTTCATTCGATTTACGTGCGCACATTGCATTTTTCCGCCGCTGTCTATACTCGCCATTGAATGGAGTTAGCTGATGACGCCCGACTGCACCCGCAGCAAGGCCCGGCGATTCAAGTTCGTAGTCTGATGCAGCCGCTCCCTTGCCGCAGGCGAAAGCCGGCGGGATAACAAGAACGATAAGGGGAACCCGCAATGATGCGACATCCACACGTCTGGATGGGCCTCCTGTTGTGGTCGATTTTCAGCCAGGCCAACGCCGCCTGGACTGTGAATATGGCGCCTGGAGCGACTGAAATCAGTCACGCAGTATTCGACCTGCACATGACCATTTTCTGGATCTGTGTGGTGATCGGGATCATCGTCTTCGGCGCCATGTTCTGGTCGATGATGGTGCACCGCCGTTCTACCGGGCAGGTCGCCGCAAAATTCCACGAAAGCACCACCGTCGAGATTCTCTGGACCGTCGTCCCGCTGCTGATCCTGGTGGCAATGGCCGTTCCGGCGACCGCCACCCTGATCCGCATGTACGACACCAGTGAGCCGGATATCGATATCCAGATCACCGGCTACCAGTGGAAATGGCACTACAAATACCTGGGCCAGGACGTCGAGTTCTTCAGCAACCTGGCCACCCCCGCCGAACAGATCCACAACAAGGAAGCCAAGGGCGAGCATTACCTGCTCGAGGTCGACAAGCCATTGGTGCTGCCGATCGGCGCCAAGGTGCGCTTCCTCGTTACTTCCGCCGACGTGATCCACTCCTGGTGGGTACCGGCCTTCGCGGTCAAGCGCGATGCGATCCCCGGATTCGTCAACGAAGCCTGGACGCGCATCGACAAGCCCGGCATCTACCGTGGCCAGTGCGCCGAGCTGTGCGGCAAGGATCACGGCTTCATGCCGATCGTGGTCGACGTCAAGGAAAAGGCCGACTACGAAAAATGGCTGGCCGACCGCAAGGCCGAGGCTGCGCAACTCAAGGAGCTGACCAGCAAGGAATGGACCCTCGACGAGCTCAAGGAACGCGGCGACAAGATCTACCACACCACCTGCGTGGCCTGTCACCAGGCCGAAGGCCAGGGCCTGCCGCCGATGTTCCCGGCGCTCAAGGGCTCGCCGATTGCCACCGGGCCGAAAGCCGATCACCTGCATCGCGTGTACTTCGGTAAACCGGGCACCGCCATGGCGGCGTTCGGCAAGCAACTCTCGGAAGTCGACATCGCAGCGGTCGTGACCTACGAACGTAACGCCTGGGGCAACAACAAGGGCGACATGGTCACGCCAAAAGAAGTGCTGGAGCTGAAACAGGCGGAAAGCAAATGAGCCGGTCTATTGCGTACTTCGTGAACCGGCCGGGGCAAGGCGCCCCGGCCTGCCAAGTCCACTCACTTGAAGGAGACCGGCCATGAGCGCTGTCATCGATGACCACGGTCATGCCGACCACGCCCACGGCCCCGCCAAAGGCCTGATGCGCTGGGTGCTGACCACCAACCACAAGGACATCGGCACGCTGTACCTGTGGTTCGCGTTCTGCATGTTCCTGCTCGGCGGCTCGTTCGCCATGGTGATCCGCGCCGAGCTGTTCCAGCCCGGCCTGCAGATCGTCGAACCGGCGTTCTTCAACCAGATGACCACCATGCACGGTCTGGTGATGGTGTTCGGTGCGGTGATGCCGGCGTTCGTCGGCCTTGCCAACTGGATGATCCCGTTGATGATCGGCGCGCCGGACATGGCCCTGCCACGGATGAACAACTTCAGCTTCTGGCTGCTGCCGGCGGCGTTCCTGTTACTGGTGTCGACCCTGTTCACCCCCGGTGGCGGGCCGAACTTCGGCTGGACGTTCTATGCGCCGCTGTCCACCACCTATGCGCCGGAAAGCGTGACCTACTTCATCTTCGCCATCCACTTGATGGGGATCAGTTCGATCATGGGCGCGATCAACGTGATCGCCACCATCCTCAACCTGCGTGCCCCCGGCATGACGTTGATGAAAATGCCGTTGTTCGTCTGGACCTGGCTGATCACCGCGTTTCTGCTGATCGCGGTGATGCCGGTGCTGGCCGGGTGCGTGACGATGATGCTGATGGACATCCACTTCGGCACCAGTTTCTTCAGTGCCGCCGGTGGCGGTGACCCGGTGCTGTTCCAGCATGTGTTCTGGTTCTTCGGCCACCCCGAGGTGTACATCATGATCCTGCCGGCCTTCGGTGCCGTCAGCCAGATCATCCCGACCTTCTCGCGCAAGCCGCTGTTCGGCTACACCTCGATGGTCTACGCCACGGCGAGCATCGCGTTCCTGTCATTCATCGTCTGGGCGCACCACATGTTCGTGGTGGGTATTCCGCTGGTGGGCGAGTTGTTCTTCATGTACGCGACGATGCTCATCGCGGTGCCGACCGGGGTGAAGGTGTTCAACTGGGCCAGCACCATGTGGCAAGGCTCGCTGACCTTTGAGACGCCGATGCTGTTTGCCGTGGCGTTCGTGATCCTGTTCTCCATCGGCGGTTTCTCCGGGCTGATGCTGGCTATCGCCCCGGCAGACTTCCAGTACCAGGACACCTACTTCGTGGTCGCGCACTTCCACTACGTGCTGGTGCCGGGGGCGATCTTCGGGATCTTCGCCTCGGCGTATTACTGGCTGCCGAAATGGACCGGCCACATGTACGACGAAACCCTGGGCAAGCTGCATTTCTGGCTGTCCTTCGTCGGCATGAACCTGACCTTCTTCCCGATGCACTTCGTGGGACTGGCGGGGATGCCACGGCGGATTCCGGACTACAACCTGCAGTTCGCCGACTTCAACATGGTCTCGTCGATCGGCGCGTTCATGTTCGGCGCCACGCAGATTTTCTTCCTGTTCATCGTGATCAAGACCATCCGTGGCGGGGAGCCGGCACCGGCCAAACCGTGGGATGGCGCCGAAGGCCTGGAGTGGAGCGTGCCGTCGCCGGCGCCGTATCACACCTTCACTACGCCGCCGGAAGTGAAATGAACACCCAACCCTATGTGGGAGCGAGCCTGCTCGCGATGAACGATGACGCGGTCTGCCTGCAGAATCGTAGCGCCTGCATCGCGAGCAGGCTCGCTCCCACAAGGGCTCTCGGGAGAGGCATGACTCATGGCTGACTCGATTTCGCTGAAGAAACTGGTGACCCGACTGTTGAGCGTGGTGGTGGCGATGTTTGTCTTCGGTTTTGCCCTGGTGCCGATCTACGACGTGATGTGCAAGGCGTTCGGCATCAACGGCAAGACTGCCGGGCAGTACGAGGGCGAGCAGGTTGTGGATAACTCGCGACAGGTGCGGGTGCAGTTCCTGTCGACCAACAATATCGACATGCCGTGGGAGTTTTATCCCAAGCATGACGAACTGACAGCCAATCCCGGGGCGGTGAACGAGATGATTTTCATCGCCCGCAATCCCACCGACAAGCCGATGAGCGCCCAGGCCGTACCGAGCATCGCACCGAGCGAAGCGGCGGCGTATTTCCACAAGACCGAATGCTTTTGTTTTACCCAGCAGGTGCTGCAGCCCGGTCAGCAGATCGAGATGCCGGTGCGCTTCATCGTTGACCGCGACATGCCCAAGGACGTGAAGCACCTGACGCTGTCCTACACGCTGTTCGATATCACCGCCCGACATCCTCCGGTGGCTGCAAACACTGGCGGTTAAGCGTGCCCGATAAGGAGAACAATAAATGGCAACTCATGAGCACTATTACGTCCCGGCCCAGAGCAAGTGGCCGATCATCGCCACCTTCGGCATGGTCATCACCGTCTACGGACTGGCCACCTGGTTCAACGATCTGAAGGCTGCACGCCCGGAATCCCACGGCCCGTACATCTTCTTCGTCGGTGGGCTGTTGCTGGCGTACATGCTGTTCGGCTGGTTCGGCGCGGTGATCAAGGAAAGCCGCGCGGGGTTGTACAGTCCGCAGCTGGATCGCTCGTTCCGCTGGGGCATGAGCTGGTTCATCTTCTCCGAGGTGATGTTCTTCATCGCCTTCTTCGGCGCGCTGTTCTACGTGCGGCACATTTCCGGCCCGGCGCTGGGCGGCGAAGGCACCAAAGGCATTGCGCACATGCTCTGGCCGAACTTCCAGTTCACCTGGCCGCTGCTGCACACGCCCGACCCGAAACTGTTCCCGCCACCCAAGGAAGTCATCAGCCCCTGGGGCCTGCCGCTGGTCAACACCATCCTGCTGGTGAGTTCCAGCGTGACCATCACCATCGCCCACCACGCGCTGAAGAAAGGCCATCGCGGGGCGCTGAAAATCTGGCTGGCGATTACCGTGCTGCTGGGTTGCGGCTTCCTCGCCTTGCAGGCCGAGGAGTACATGCACGCCTATCACGAGCTGGGCCTGACCCTCGGTTCGGGGATCTACGGCGCGACGTTCTTCATGCTCACCGGGTTCCACGGTGCCCACGTGACCATCGGCACGATCATCCTGTTCGTGATGCTGATGCGCATCATGAAGGGCCACTTCGACAACGAGCACCAGTTCGGCTTCGAAGCCGCGAGCTGGTACTGGCACTTCGTCGATGTGGTGTGGATCGGCTTGTTCATCTTCGTTTATGTGCTCTGAAGGACAGAGCTACCAAGGCGCATGCGACACCAGTTGGCCGCTGTAGAAACCCCAGGCAATCAAGCCGACGGTGCAAGCGGCCAATGCCACCCGAACACTCAAGGCGATGACCAGGCGATTTGAACTGCTGTCGTCCTTGACCAGGAAAAACAGGCCGCTGAACAGGCTGATCACCGTGGCAATCAGCATCAGGACGATAGCTGCTTTGAGCATGGGAAGACTCCGGGGGTACAGGCGATGCATTCAAGTATAGCGGTCGCATTCACTGCTTTTCTGGCGCGGCCATGAAGCGCTTCCGGCCGGGCGTCGTGCCGACGCTGGTGGTCGCCTTGCTGCTGCCGCTGCTGATTTCGCTGGGCTTCTGGCAGCTGGGCCGGGGCGCGGAGAAAACCGCCCTGCTCGCCAGTTACGCCGAACGCCGCGCTGCCGAGCCGATGGCCAGCACCGAGTTGCTGCACAGTGCCGATCCGGCCTTTCGCCGGGTGCATCTGCACGGCCAGTTCGATGCGGCGCACAGCCTGCTGCTGGACAACCGGCAGCGGGACGGCAAGGTCGGCGTCGAATTGCTGCAACCGTTTCAGGATCAGCGCACCGGCTTGTGGCTGCTGGTCAATCGCGGCTGGCTGCCGTGGCCGGACCGGCGCGTAACCCCGCAATTCAACACACCGGCCGAGGCCGTGAATGTTGATGCCTGGGTGTATGTCGCCCCCGGCGCGACCTTCCAGCTGCACGCCGACCCGGTCAGCAGCACCTGGCCGCAAACCGTCACCGCCGTCGAACCGGCCAAATTGTGGAAAACCCTCGAGCGCGACGGCTTCGCCTATGAATTGCGCGCTGAACCCGGTCCCGCCAGCTACCAGGCCGACTGGCCGGTAGTCGCCATGGGCCCGGAAAAACACCTCGGCTACGCCGTGCAGTGGTTCGCCATGGCCACCGCCCTGTTCGGTCTCTACATCTACCTCGGATTGCACAACGCGAAGGAGAAACACCATGGGAGCGGCCATGAATCCACCCAGCATGTCTGAAGCAAAGGCCCCGGCCGGTCGCCGCCGCGGGCGCATTCAACTGCTGTTGATCCTGCTCGGCGTGATCGGCCCGATGATCCTCGCCACCGGCATGTACAAATTGCAGTTCTGGGTGCCGGAAGGACGCAGTTATCACGGCGAACTGATCGGCAACGGTCAGAGCCGCGCCGACCTCGGCGTGACAGCTGACGAAGAACGCTGGCAGATGCTGGTGACCGCGCCGAAAGACTGCGCGGTGGACTGCCAGCAGCTGGTGTACCTGGCGCGGCAGATCCAGATCGGCCTCGGCCGCGATGCCGGCCGCGCCAGCCACGCCCTCGCCGCCGCACAACCGTTGAGCGCCGACTACGAAGCCAAACTCACTCGCGAATATCCGCAACTGCAACGCTATCCGCTGGACGCCGCCGCATTCAGCAAAGCGACGGGCGACAAAGCCACGCCACAGCTGTGGATCATCGACCCCCACGGCAATCTCGTGCTGCGCTACGACCCGAGTGTGAAGGGCAAGGATCTGCTCAACGACCTGCGTCACCTGCTGAAACTGTCGAACATCGGATAAGGGCATCGTCATGGCCAAACCTGGATTTCGCCTCGCGCTGTTTGCCACCCTGCTGGCACTGATCGTGGTGCTGCTCGGCGCCTATACCCGCCTGACCCACGCCGGCCTCGGCTGTCCGGACTGGCCCGGCTGCTACGGGTTCATCAGCGTGCCGAAGAGCGAAGCCCAACTGGCCCATGCCGAACTGCATTACCCGGACTCACCGGTGGAGGCGCACAAAGGCTGGAACGAGATGATCCACCGCTACTTCGCCGGCACCCTCGGCATGCTGATCTCGATTCTGGCTGGTCGCGCGTGGGTTAACCGCCGTCATCCGGGGCAACCGCTGAAACTGCCGCTGTTTCTGCTGGCGGTGGTGTTCGCCCAGGCCGCGTTCGGCATGTGGACGGTGACGCTCAAGCTCTGGCCGCAAGTGGTGACCGGGCATTTGCTCGGTGGCTTCGCGACCTTGAGCCTGCTGTTTCTGCTGACGCTGAGGCTGTCCGGCGTGCTGCCGGCGCTGACCGTGCCCAAGCGCCTGCAATATTGGGCCACCGCCGGATTGCTGCTGGTGATCGGCCAGATCGCTCTCGGTGGCTGGGTCAGTTCCAACTATGCGGCGGTGGCCTGCATCGACTTCCCGACCTGCCACGGCCAATGGCTGCCGCCGGCGGATTTCGCCAACGGCTTTCACCTGACCCAGCACATCGGCCCCAACTACCTCGGCGGGCAACTCGACAGCGACGCACGCACGGCGATTCACCTGACCCACCGCATCGGCGCCCTGCTGGTGACGATTGTCCTGCTCGGTCTGGCGTGGCAATTGAAAGGGGTGGGCATGACGCGACTGGCCGGGCTGGTGCTGGTTGCGCTCGGCGCGCAGATCACCCTCGGTATCAGCAACGTGCTGTTTCATCTGCCGCTGCCGGTGGCCGTGGCGCACAACGCCGGCGGCGCAGCGCTGCTGCTGACCATGGTGCTGGTCAACTATCACGCGCGGACCAGTCTGGTCAGGGTCAAGCAACCGATGCTCGCACGCTGGCGCCTGAGCCCGCGTAAACCCTCGGCGGCGCCCATCACCCTAAAAGGAGAGACGCCATGGCGATTCTGATCGGCGAGCGTCACGCACAGGCGTTGTGGCGAGACTATCTTGAGCTGACCAAACCGAAAGTCGTGGTGCTGATGCTCATCACTTCGCTGGTCGGCATGTTCCTCGCGACCCGCGCCGGGGTGCCATGGACAGTGCTGGTGTTCGGCAACCTGGGGATCGCGCTGTGTGCCGGAGGTGCGGCGGCGGTCAATCACGTGGTGGACCGGCGCATCGATGCGGTCATGGCGCGCACCCATAAACGGCCATTGGCCGAGGGCCGGGTTTCGCCCACGGCGGCGCTGACCTTTGCGCTGGTGCTGGCGCTGCTCGGCCAGGCGTTGCTGCTGACCTTCACCAACCCGCTGACCGCTTGGCTGACCCTGGCCTCGCTGCTCGGCTACGCGGTGATCTACACCGGTTTCCTCAAACGCGCGACACCGCAGAACATCGTCATCGGCGGCCTCGCCGGCGCCGCACCGCCGCTGCTCGGCTGGACCGCCGCCACCGGCCATATCGGTGCGGAACCTTTGCTGCTGGTGCTGATCATCTTCGCCTGGACCCCGCCGCACTTCTGGGCGCTGGCGATTCACCGCAAGGAGGAATACGCCAAGGCCGACATCCCGATGCTGCCGGTCACCCACGGCGAGCACTACACCAAGGTGCACATTCTGCTGTACACCTTCGCCCTGCTGGCGGTCAGTCTGTTGCCCTACGTGATCCACATGAGCGGCGCGCTGTACCTGATTTGCGCCCTCGGGCTGGGCGCGAGGTTTCTGCAATGGGCCGTGGTGCTGTACCGTGGCACTCGGCCGCACGCGGCGATCAACACCTTCAAGTACTCTATCTGGTACCTGTTTCTGCTGTTCATCGCCCTGCTCGTAGACCACTACTTACTGTTGAACCTATGACTCGAACCCAGAAAACCGTCTTCATCCTCGTGGCCGTGATCGCGCTGATCCTCGGCCTGACCGTCAACAAAGTGCTGAGCGGCAAGGGCCAGGGCGACCCGACCGCGCTGATCGACGCCGGCATCATCCTGCTGCCGCAGAGCCGCAACCTGCCGGACGTGACGATGACCAATCAGGACGGCCAACCGGTCACGGTCAACGAGCTCAAGGGCAAGTGGAGCCTGCTGTTCTTCGGCTACACCTTCTGCCCGGACATCTGCCCGACCACCCTCGCCCAGCTGCGCCAGATCAAGAGCGAACTGCCGAAGGATGCGGTGGATAAACTGCAGATCGTACTGGTCAGCGTCGACCCGAACCGCGACAACCCTGCGCAGCTGAAGCAGTACCTGGGCTACTTCGACCCGCAGTTCATCGGCCTGACGCCGAAGTCGATCGAGGAACTGCAGAAGGTGGCGAACGCGGTGAGCATTCCGTTCATTCCGGCGGATACCAGCAAGCCGAATTACACGGTGGATCACAGCGGAAATCTGGCGGTGATCGGGCCTGATGGGACGCAGCGCGGGTTTATTCGCGCGCCGTTGACCAACGCCAAGCTGGTGGCGCAGTTGCCGGTGATGTTGAACCGCAAGTAAACGCTGAACGCACAAAAAAGGGGACGCCATTGGCGTCCCCTTTTTCGTTGCAGCGTCCGAATCAGAACGCCGGCAACACCGCACCTTTGTACTTCTCGGTAATGAATTTCTTCACTTCCGGGCTGTGCAGGGCAGCGGCCAGTTTCTGCATGGCGTCGCTGTCCTTGTTGTCCGCGCGGGACACCAGGATGTTCACGTACGGCGAATCGTTGCCTTCGATGACCAGCGCGTCCTTGGACGGATCCAGCTTGGCTTCCAGCGCGTAGTTGGTGTTGATCAGCGCCAGGTCGACCTGGGTCAGCACGCGCGGGATGGTCGCGGCTTCCAGTTCACGGATCTTCAGGTCTTTCGGGTTCTGGGCGATGTCCTTGACGGTCGACAGGATGTTGGTCGGATCCTTCAGGGTGATCACGCCAGCCTTGGCCAGCAGCAACAGCGCACGGCCGCCGTTGGTGGCGTCGTTCGGGATCACCACGTTGGCGCCGCCTGGCAGGTCTTCGATTTTCTTGATCTTGCTGGAGTAGGCGCCCAGCGGCTCCAGGTGCACACCGGTCACGGCAACCAGGCTGGTGCCCTTGGCCTTGTTGAACTCATCGAGGTACGGCTGGTGCTGGAAGAAGTTGGCGTCCAGACGCTTCTCGGCCACCTGCACGTTCGGCTGGATGTAGTCGGTGAAGACCTTGACCTTCAGATCCACGCCTTCCTTGGCCAGTGCCGGCTTCACGAATTCGAGGATTTCCGCGTGCGGCACCGGAGTGGCAGCAACGGTCAGGGTTTCAGCGTGAGCCGAAAAAGCGGCTACGGCAGCGAAAGCAGCGATCAGTTTTTTCATTCAGCTAACTCCTTTTGAGGTGCCCGTGTGGCACCTGCCAGCGAATGGCCGGCTCATTTTTTGATTACCAAACCGGGTTATTTGCGCGAGAAATGCACGACCAGTCGGTCGCCGACCATTTGCAGCACTTGCACCAGAATCAGCAGCAACACCACGGTGACGATCATCACGTCGGTCTGGAAACGCTGGTAACCGAAACGGATCGCCAGGTCACCCAGACCACCGGCGCCGACCACACCGGCCATGGCCGTGTAGGAAACCAGTGTAATCGCCGTCACCGTAATCGCTGCGAAAATGCCCGGACGGGCTTCCGGCAGCAACGCGTTCATGATGATCTGGCGAGTGGTCGCGCCCATCGACTGGGTCGCTTCGATGATCCCGCGATCCACCTCACGCAGGGCGGTCTCCACCAGACGCGCGAAGAACGGCGTTGCACCTACCACCAGCGGCGGAATCGCACCGGCCACGCCCAGCGAGGTGCCGGTGATCAGCACGGTGAACGGGATCATCACGATCAACAGAATGATGAACGGCAACGAGCGCAGGATGTTCACCACCAGCGACAGCAGCGCATATACGCCTTTTGCTTCAAGCAACTGACGCGGGCTGCACAGGAACAGCAACACGCCCAGCGGCAGGCCGAGCAACACGGTGAACAGCAGCGAACCGCCGAGCATCATCATGGTGTCGCCGGTGGCCAGCCAGATTTCGTACCAGTCGATATTGGTGAAGAAACTCATCAGGTCTGCCATTAGCGCAACACCTCCATGTGAACGTCAGCGGCGGTGAAGCGGGCAAAGGCCGCTTCCATGTCGCCACCGGTGACGGCGAGGGTCAATTGCCCGTAAGGAATGTCTTTGATGCGGTCGATGCGACCGGCCAGGATGCTGTAGTCCACGCCGGTTTCCCGGGCGACGGTACCCAGCAGCGGCGCGTAGGTCGCTTCGCCCTGGAAGGTCAGACGCACGATGCGGCCCGGCACGTGAGCGAAGTCATCGCGCTGCTCGCTTTCATCGATCTGCTCGTCTTCCTGCACGAAACGCTTGGTGGTCGGATGCTTCGGATGCAGGAACACCTCGGCCACCGAACCCTGTTCGACGATCACGCCGGCGTCCATCACCGCCACCTGGTCGCAGACACGGCGGATCACGTCCATCTCATGGGTGATCAGCACGATGGTCAGTTTCAGCTCGCGGTTGATCTCGGCCAGCAGTTGCAGCACCGAAGCGGTGGTCTGCGGATCGAGGGCGCTGGTGGCTTCGTCGCACAGCAGGATTTTCGGCTTGGTCGCCAGGGCGCGGGCGATGCCGACGCGCTGCTTCTGGCCACCGGACAACTGTGCCGGATACTTCTTCGCGTGATCGGACAGCCCGACCCGCGCCAGCAATTCGGCCACACGCTGGTCGATCTCGGCGCGGGACAGTTCACCGGCCAGGGTCAGCGGCAGCGCAACGTTATCGGCGACGGTCTTGGACGCCAGCAGGTTGAAGTGCTGGAAGATCATCCCGACCTGCTGACGGAAACGGCGCAGGCCATTGGCGTCCAGCGCGGTGACTTCTTCGCCGTCGACGATGATCTTGCCGCCACTGGAATCTTCCAGGCGATTGATCAGACGCAGCAGGGTACTTTTTCCCGCGCCGGAATGGCCAATCAGGCCGAACACCTGACCGTTCTCGATGGAGAGACTGGTCGGATGCAGCGCGGTGATGTCCTTACCGGCGACGCGGTAAGTCTTATGGACGTTTTGAAACTCGATCACGTAGCGAACCTTGTGGGGCGCGTTGGAAAAGGATCAGCGGTTAGCCGGGCGCGCATTTTAGCCTGTCCGTATAGAGGTTCTTAGCATTTATTTCGCAATTAACCTTCGATTTGGCAATAACAGGATCAAAGGTCATAAAAAAGGAACGCCCAAAACCCTCGTCAGTCACTAGGTAAGCGACTTGAAAACCCTGGGTGCCGTGCCCGGGAACCACTCGAGCGCCCCGGCGCAACGCCGGGGCAGACAGGAGTTCATGACTGATGAGTACGAAAAAACCTGCCACAGACAAAAGCCAACTGGCCGGCACCGACACCCCGGATCGAGCCAATACCAACGCCAAGCTCGACAGCCTGGAAAAATTCCGTTCCGACGCCACCGGCCAGGCCCTGCGCACCAATCAGGGCGTGAAGGTCGCTGACAACCAGAACACCTTGAAGGCCGGGCCGCGCGGGCCGTCGCTGCTGGAGGACTTCATCATGCGTGAGAAAATCACGCACTTTGACCATGAGCGGATTCCCGAGCGCATCGTCCATGCTCGCGGTACCGGGGCCCATGGTTTCTTTCAGACCTACGAGAATCATTCGGCGCTGACCAAGGCCGGTTTCCTGCGGGATCCGGAAAAGAAAACACCGGTGTTCGTCCGTTTTTCCACGGTGCAAGGGCCACGGGGCTCCGGCGATACCGTGCGCGACGTGCGCGGTTTTGCCGTGAAGTTCTTCACCGATGAAGGCAACTTCGATCTGGTCGGCAACAACATGCCGGTGTTTTTCATTCAGGACGCGATCAAGTTTCCCGACTTCGTCCATGCCGTGAAACCTGAGCCACACAACGAAATCCCCACCGGCGGTTCGGCCCACGACACGTTCTGGGACTTCGTGTCGCTGGTGCCGGAGTCAGCACACATGGTCATCTGGGCCATGTCCGACCGGGCCATCCCGAAAAGCCTGCGCAGCATGCAGGGTTTCGGCGTGCACACCTTCCGGCTGATCAACGCCGAGGGCAAATCGCGTTTCGTCAAATTCCACTGGCGCCCCACCGCCGGCACTTGTTCGCTGGTGTGGGACGAAGCGCAGAAGCTGGCCGGTAAAGACACCGACTACCATCGGCGCGATCTCTGGGAGGCCATCGAGACCGGGGACTACCCGGAATGGGAACTTGGCGTACAGGTCATCGAGGAGGAAAACGAGCACGACTTCGATTTCGACATCCTCGACCCGACCAAACTGATTCCCGAAGAAATCGTCCCGATCACGCCGCTGGGCAAGATGACCCTCAACCGCAACCCGGACAACTTCTTCGCCGAAACCGAGCAGGTCGCGTTCTGCCCCGGCCATATCGTGCCGGGTATCGACTTCTCCAATGACCCGCTGCTGCAAGGTCGGCTGTTTTCCTACACCGACACGCAGATCAGCCGACTCGGCGGGCCGAACTTTCATGAACTGCCGATCAATCGTCCGGTGGCGCCCTTCCACAACGGCCAGCGCGATGCCCAGCACCGTACGGTGATCGACAAGGGCCGTGCGTCCTACGAGCCGAACTCCATCGACGGCGGCTGGCCGAAAGAAACCCCGCCAGCCGCGCAGGACGGCGGGTTCGAGAGCTACGCGGAGCGCATCGACGCCAACAAGATCCGCCAGCGCAGCGAGTCGTTCAGCGATCACTTCTCCCAGGCGCGACTGTTCTTCAAGAGCATGAGCAAGCACGAGCAGGAACACATCATCTCGGCCTACAGCTTCGAACTGGGCAAGGTCGAGCGGGAGCACATCCGGGCCCGGGAAGTGAACGAGATTCTGGCCAACATCGACCTGGAACTGGCCAAACGCGTGGCGCACAACCTTGGGTTGCCGGCGCCAGCCAAAGGGACGGTCGAAATGCGCAAGACATCTCTCGACCACTCACCGTCCCTGAGTCAGGCCAACCTGTTGCCGGAGAACATCAAGACGCGAAAAGTAGCGATTCTGGCCGCCAACGGCGTCGATGGTGCCGCGATTGATGTAATGAAGAAGGCTCTGGCGGCAGAAGGTGCACACGCCAAACTGCTCGGCCCGACTTCGGCACCAGTGAAGACGGCCGATGGCAAGAGCCTGGCGGTGGATGCGTCGATGGAAGGTTTGCCTTCAGTTGCGTTTGACGCGGTGTTCGTGCCGGGCGGCGCGGCGTCGGTCAAGGCGTTGAGCGGAGACGGCGTGGCATTGCATTACCTGCTGGAGGCGTACAAGCACCTGAAGGCGATTGCCCTGCAAGGCGAGGCCAACCAGTTGCTGGATGTGCTGAAGCTGGAGGCGGATGCCGGGTTGATCGAGGGCAAGGATGTGAAGGCGCTGACCAAGCCGTTCTTTGCGGCGATCGGGCAGCATCGGGTCTGGGATCGGGAGCCTAAGGCCAAGGCAATTCCGGCCTGAAAAAAAAACGCAGCCTGCGAAAAGCAGGCTGCGGTTAATTCATGGTTTGCGCGGGCTCAGAACCATCTGTGCCGGGACTGTGCGCAGAATCTGCTTCTCGATCTGCAGATCGAAATCCGGATCGAGCTTCTTCACACGCTTGGTGATCAATGTCGCCAGCCACGGATAATCATTGGTACGCGGTGCCTGAATGCTCACGGCACAGTCGTAATTCACCACATCGGCGGCGATCGCATCGAGTTGACGGCGAAGTTTGCGGCTATCGGTGATGTTCAACGCAACCGTGGTGCTCTCGGCAGTCGGATCGATCACCCTGGCTTTCGGCTTGGCCTCGGCGGCCAGGAGCGCTGCTTCGGCTTTTTCCAGCTCAGCCTTGCGCGCTTCGGTGATGGCGCCGTTGACGCCACCGGTCAGCGCCGGGGCCTTGGGCATCAGCGCGCGAGCCCGGGCCAAAGCGGTTGCGGCAGCATTCACATCGCCCTTCTGCAGGACGATCTGGCTGCGGCGCAGATAGGCTTCGGCCAACTGGCGCTGGTATTGCTCCAGGGATTGATCGTTGGGCGTTTCGGCCTGCAAGGCTGCCAACTGGTCTTCAGCAGTGGCCAGTTCGCTGCTGGCCAGGCTTTGCTCCAGCTGTGCGATGGCCGTGGCCCTCGCATCGGGGGCTTCGGCCACCGGCGGCGTGCTTTGGCAGGCGCCCAGCAGCACTGAAAATGCGACAAGGAGCAGATAACGGGAGGCGAACGGCTTCATTCCTGCGACTCTCTATTTGCGCAAAAAACGAGCAAGTCTACACCCCTCGACGGGGCAGAACAAAACTCAGCAGAAACAGTGCGGCCGCCGTCACAACGATTGACGGGCCGGCCGGGGTGTCCTTGAACCAGGACAGCGCCAGCCCGCCACACACGGCGAGCATGCCCAGCAGGCTCGCGCCCAGTGCCATCTGCTCCGGCGAACGGGCGTGACGTTGTGCCGCAGCTGCCGGAATGATCAACAGCGACGTAATCAGCAATACACCGACGATTTTCATCGCCACAGCGATCACCACCGCAATCAACAGCATCAGCGCCATGCGCAATCCGGCAACCGGAAGCCCTTCGACCCGGGCCAGTTCTTCGTGCACGGTGATCGCCAGCAGCGGCCGCCACAGCGTCACCAGCAACACCAGCACCGCCGCGCTGCCGCCGAGGATCCACGCCAGATCGGTCGGGCTGATCGCCAGCAAGTCGCCGAACAGATAGGCCATCAGGTCGATCCGCACTTCATGCATGAAGCTTAGTACCACCAGCCCGAGAGAGAGCGTGCTCGGCGCAAGAATGCCCAGCAACGTGTCGGACGCCAGCGGCTGGCGCTGTTGCAGGGTCACCAGCAGCACCGCCAGCAGCAGGCAGCCCACGGTGACCGCAACGGTCGGGCTGACATCCAGCAGAAAACCCAGCGCCACGCCGAGCAGCGCGGCGTGGGACAGGGTGTCGCCGAAATAGGCCATGCGCCGCCAGACCACGAACGAGCCCAGCGGCCCCGCGACCACCGCCAGCGCCAGACCTGCAAGCAGGGCGTAGAACAGAAAATCAGCCATGCTTGCAGCTATCTCCGTGAACGTGAGGTTGGCCTTTTACAGGCCCCTTGACCACCGAGCCGTGCAGGTCGTGGGCGTGGTCGTGATGGTGGTGATAGACCGCGAGGCTCGGCGCGTGGTTGCCGAACAGCTCGACGAAAGCCGGATCGCCACTGACCTGCTCGGGATGCCCGGAGCAGCAGACGTGACGGTTGAGGCACACCACCTGATCCGTGGTGCTCATTACCAGATGCAGGTCGTGGGACACCATCAGCACGCCGCAACCGTGGCGGTCGCGCAGCCGGGTGATCAGGCTGTACAGCTCGGCCTGCCCGGCGACGTCGACACCCTGCACCGGTTCGTCGAGCACCAGCAGTTCCGGCTCGCGCAACAGCGCCCGGGCCAGCAAAACGCGCTGCATTTCACCGCCGGAAACGCTTTGCACCGGGCTGTCGATGACATGCTCGGCCCCAACCTCCTTGAGAGCCGCCAGCGCACGCGGGCGGTCAACGCCCGGCACCAGACGCAGGAAGCGCAGGACTGACAGCGGCAGGGTCGGATCGACGTGGAGCTTTTGCGGCATGTAACCGACGCGCAGTTTCGGCTTGCGCCAGACACTGCCGCTGTCGGGTTTCAGCAAGCCGAGGACGGCGCGTACCAGCGTGGTCTTGCCGGCGCCGTTGGGGCCGATCAGGGTGACGATCTGCCCCGGCTCGACGCTCAGGTGAATGTTGTCCAGCACGTTCTGCCCGGCAAACCGGACAGCCACCTGCTCAAGACGGATCAACGCATCGCTCATCAAGCCCCCCGGCAACCGGAGCAGAGGCCGACCACTTCGACGGTCTGGGCTTCGACGATGAAGCCGACGTCCTTGGCGCTGTGGACGATGGCGTCGCTGATGGTTTTTTGCTCAAGTTCGATGGCGGCGTGGCATTCGCGGCAGATCAGGAACTGGCCTTGGTGCGAATGCTTGGGGTGAACACAGCCGACAAAGGCGTTCAGCGAGGAAATGCGGTGTACCAGACCGTTTTCCAGGAGGAAATCCAGCGCGCGGTACACGGTCGGCGGCGCTGCGCGGCGGCCGTCCTGCTCGCTGAGCACAGCGAGGATGTCGTAGGCACCCAGCGGCTTGTGGCTCTGCCAGACCAGTTCCAGCACCCGCCGACGCAATGCGGTCAGGCGCAGGCCTTTCTGTGCACACAAGGCATCGGCCTCGGACAGGGCGCTGTGGACGCAATGAGAGTGGTCGTGGGGACGGCTGGCAATCGGGGTAATAGGCATGAGCGGCGACGAGTTTGGTTAGAGACGTTATTATGTTACCCGTTCTCGCCTCCTTGAGTGGTCATCGTGTCCCGACTTTTTTCTGTTTTTGTGGCCTTTGTCGCCAGTTTTCTGCTGATCGGTTCGGCTCAGGCCGAAGTCAGAGTCCTCACCAGCATCAAGCCGCTGCAACTGATTGCCGCTGCGGTGCAGGACGGCGTGGCGATTCCGGAAGTGTTGCTGCCACCGGGGGCTTCGCCGCATAACTATGCGTTGCGCCCTTCCGACGTGCGCAAGGTGCAATCGGTGGATCTCTTGTACTGGATCGGCCCGGACATGGAAGGTTTCCTGCCTCGCGTGCTGAACGGTCGTACGCTGCCGAGCGTTGCAGTGCAGGACCTGCCGGGCATGAAGTTGCGCCGCTTTGCCGAAGACAGCCACTCCCACGCCGAAGACGACGACGAGCATGATCACGATCACCGCCCCGGCACTCTCGATGCGCATTTGTGGCTATCGCCGGTGAACGCGCGGGTTATTGCCGACAAAATGGCCGCTGACCTGAGCGCTGCCGACCCGGCCAATGCCGAGCGCTACCAGAGCAACGCCAAGGCGTTCGACGAGCGTCTCGATGCGCTGGATCAGCGTCTGAAGAAACGTCTGGCCAGCGTTGAAGGCAAACCCTATTTCGTCTTTCACGAAGCGTTCGACTATTTCGAAGACGCCTACGGCCTGAAACACACCGGCGTATTCAGCGTGGCCGCGGAAGTGCAGCCGGGCGCTCAGCATGTGGCGGCAATGCGCGCGCGTTTGCAGCAAGTAGGCAAAACGTGCGTGTTCAGTGAGCCGCCGCTGCGCCCACGTCTGGCGGAAACCCTGGTGGCAGGCTTGCCGGTGAAGCTGGCGGAGCTGGATGCACTGGGCGGGTATACACCGGCGACGGCTCAGGGTTATGAGCAAGTGCTGGAGAAGCTGGGGAATGACCTGGCGGGTTGCCTGGAGTCGCTCTGATACAAAAAAACCGCAGCCTGCACAGGCTGCGGTTTTTTTCTTTTACAGGGCAAATGGCAGCGGTGTGCTGACCTGCTGACGCTGCGCCAACCGCTGCTCGAACTCTTTCGGATCGTGAATCAGCACGTCCTGCCCGGCGAACGATTCCGCCGCGATCAACCGCGACAGCCAGAACCGCACGCACGCCACGCGCAACATGGTCGGCCAAAGTTCGGCCTCAGCCGCCGTGAACGGACGCAGTGCCGCGTAGGCACCCAGGAAGGCCCGCGCCCGAGGGCCGTCAATCAGGCCGTCATCGTCCGAACACCAGTCGTTCAAGGCAATCGCCACGTCGTAGAGCATCGGCCCGGAACAGGCGTTGTAGAAGTCGATCAGCCCGGTCAGGTGCGTGCCTTCGAACATCGCGTTGTCACGGAACAGGTCGGCGTGGATGTTCGCCCGCGGCAGCGCGAGAATTTTCTCTTTGTGCTGGGTGATTTCTTCCAGCGCCTTTTGCAACAGCGCACGCGGCTCGTCGCTCAGGTGCGAGAGAAACTCGGTCCCCTCCTCCAGCATCCAGTCCAGCCCACGATCGGTCTTGCGCTTGATCATGCTGTCGCCCTGGGTCGCCAGGTGCAGGTGCGCCTGCAAGTCACCGACCTGCGCGCAATGCTGGGCGTTGGCCTGTTTGATGTGCTTGCCGGCCAGACGTGGCTGCAGCAGCGCCGGTTTGCCTTTCAGCTCGCGCAGGGCCACGCCGTCGGTGGTGCGCAGCGCGTAGGGTACCGGCAGGTCGGCTTCGTGGAGGACGTCGAGCAGGTCGATGAAGAACGGCATTTCCTGCACCGGGCCGCGCTCGACCAGGGTCAGGACGAACTCGCCCTTTTCCATGCTGATGAAGAAGTTGGTGTTTTCGCTGCCGGCGGCGATCCCCTGGAAATCGAGCAGACGGCCGAGCCCGTAAGGGGCGAGAAAGGTTTCCAGCTCGGGCCGAGCCAGGGGGGTGAACACAGACATGGTTAAAAACTGCTCAGTTCTGGCGCCGCCATCGAGCCGGCGCCGGTTGAAATTAAGAAACTACTTCCACTCGAAAATCTTCCACGCCGGGATCAGCATATCCGGCTGGTCCGAGCGGATGAAGTTTGCATCAGTACCGTCCGCACGCACCAGAAAATAGGGCGGGAAACCCTTCTTGGTCACCTTGATCGCGTACAGGAAACCGTTCTGCCGGTACTCCTGAATGGTCTTGTCACCCTCGGTGCGGATGGTGACTTCCGGCTCCGCTGACGGCGCATCATCCGCCGCGATCGCAGGCAAGGGTGAGACAGCAATCAAACTGACCAGCAGCAAGCGATTTAACGTACGCATGATAACCTTGTCCCTTTGTCGTCAACGGTCCCGCTATTCTAGCGCCGGACCCGCCGAAAAGGTTGATCCTGCTCATGAGCCAAGCCCCCCTCGTCCTGGTGGACGGTTCGTCTTACCTGTACCGCGCCTTTCACGCGCTGCCACCGCTGACCACGTCCAAAGGCCTGCCGACCGGCGCGGTCAAGGGCGTGCTGAACATGCTCAAGAGCCTGCGCAAGCAGTATCCGGACAGCCCGTTCGCCGTGGTGTTCGACGCCAAGGGCGGGACATTTCGCGATGAGATGTACGCCGAATACAAGGCCAACCGCCCGAGCATGCCCGACGACATGCGCCTGCAGATCGAGCCGCTGCATCAGAGCGTGAAAGCCCTCGGCTTCCCGCTGCTGTGCGTCGAAGGCGTCGAGGCCGATGACGTGATCGGCACCCTGGCCCGCAGCAGCGCGGCCGCCAACCGCCCGGTGATCATCTCCACCGGCGACAAGGACATGGCGCAACTGGTCGACGGCCACATTACCTTGGTCAACACCATGTCCGGTAGCTCGATGGACGTGGAGGGCGTGAAGGAGAAATTCGGCGTCGCTCCGGAGCAGATCATCGATTATCTGGCCCTGATGGGCGACTCTTCCGACAACATCCCCGGCGTTCCCGGCATCGGGCCGAAAACCGCGTCCGGCCTGCTGGTGGGCGTCAACGGCGGCCTGACCGAGCTGTATGCGCAGCTCGACATCGTGCCGACCCTGCCGATCCGTGGCGCCAAGACACTGCCGGCCAAGCTCGAAGAGCACAAGGAGATGGCGTTCCTTTCCTATCAGCTGGCCACCATCAAGGTCGACGTGCCGCTGGACATCGGCCTCGACGACCTGCAAATGGGCCCGGAAGATCCGGCCAAGCTGCTTGAGCTTTACACCCTGCTGGAGTTCAAGAGCTGGATCAACGATCTGGAGCGCGATGCCAAACGCCTGGAACTGAGCAGCGCCGCCGCGCCTGAGCCGGCCGTCGACCTGTTCAGCGCACCTGCGGAAGAAGCACAGGTCGCACCGGCCAAGGCCGCGTACGAAACCATCCTCGATCAGGCCCGTTTCGATGTCTGGCTGGAAAAACTGAAGAACGCCAAGCTGTTCGCCTTCGACACCGAAACCACCGGCGTCGACGCGCAACAGGCGCAACTGGTCGGTCTGTCCTTCGCAGTGCAGGCCAACGAAGCGGCCTACATCCCGCTGACCCACTCCTACATCGGCGTGCCGGAGCAACTGGATCGCGACACCGTGTTGCGCGCGCTCAAACCGATCCTGGAAGACCCGAACAAACTCAAGGTGGGCCAGCACGCCAAGTTCGACATGAACATCCTGGCCAACTGCGCCATCGGTGGCGACCAGAACGAAGGCATCACCGTGCGCGGGATTGCCTTCGACACGATGCTTGAGTCCTACGTGCTCAACTCCACCGCCACCCGTCACGACATGGACAGCCTGGCGCAGAAGTACCTGGATCACACCACCGTGAGTTTCCAGGACATCGCCGGCAAAGGCGCCAAGCAACTGACCTTCGATCAGATCGCGCTGGAACAGGCGGGCCCATACGCCGCCGAAGATGCCGACGTGACCCTGCGCCTGCACCAGACACTGTTCGAAAAACTCAGCGCCATCCCGAGCCTGGCCAGCGTGCTGACCGACATCGAGATCCCGCTGGTGCCGGTGCTCGCTCGCATCGAGCGTCAGGGGGCGTTCGTCGATGCGGCGCTGCTGGGCGTTCAGAGCATTGAGCTGGGCGACAAGATGGTCGCGCTGGAACGTGAAGCCTTCGAGATCGCCGGTGAAGAATTCAACCTCGGCTCGCCAAAGCAACTGGGCGTGATCCTCTACGAAAAACTCGGCCTGCCGGTACTGAAGAAAACCGCCAAGGGCCAGCCGTCCACTGCCGAAGAAGTGCTGGCGAAACTGGCCGAAGACGATCACCGCCTGCCGAAAGTGCTGATGGAACACCGTTCCATGAGCAAGCTGAAAAGCACCTACACCGATCGCCTGCCGGAGCAGATCAACCCGCGCACCGGACGTATCCACACCTCGTACCATCAGGCCGTCGCGTCGACCGGGCGCCTGTCTTCGAGCGATCCGAACCTGCAGAACATCCCGGTACGCACCGCCGAAGGCCGACGCATTCGTCAAGCCTTCGTTGCGCCGAAAGGCTACAAACTGCTGGCGGCGGACTACTCGCAGATCGAACTGCGGATCATGGCGCACCTGTCCCGCGACGAAGGCCTGATGAACGCCTTCCGCAACAATCTGGACGTGCACACCGCCACGGCGGCGGAAGTGTTCAAGGTCGAACTGAACGAAGTGACCTCCGACCAGCGCCGTGGCGCCAAGGCGATCAACTTCGGTCTGATCTACGGCATGGGCGCACAAAAGCTGGGCAAGGACATCGGCGTCGACACCAAGACCGCCAAGGCCTACATCGACACCTACTTCGCGCGCTACCCGGGCGTTCGTGAATACATGGACCGCACCCGTGCGCAGGCAGCGGATCAAGGCTTCGTGGAAACGATCTTCGGCCGCCGTCTGTATCTGCCGGATATCAACTCCAACAAGCCGCAGGAACGTGCCGCTGCCGAACGCACGGCGATCAACGCGCCGATGCAGGGCACCGCAGCGGACATCATCAAGAAAGCCATGGTGGCGGTGGACAACTGGCTGAGCGCTTCGGGGCTGGACGCCAAAGTCATTCTGCAGGTGCACGACGAACTGGTGCTGGAGGTTCGCGAGGATCTGGTGGATCAGGTTCGCGACGAAATTCGCGTGCACATGAGCGAAGCGGCGAAGCTGGATGTGCCGTTGCTGGTGGAAGTGGGGGTTGGCAACAACTGGGACGAGGCGCACTGAGGCCTCTGGACCGGGCTTTTGCCGCGACATGGCGTCGCGGCAAAAGCATCGGAAGGGACTTAGTTCTGATCGTTCTTGAGCTTATTCCAAAGTTTTTTGAAAAGAATCTGAACTAATCTTGCGACAGGCCACTCAGAGTTACTGAATGGCTGGTGAAGCCCTTCGATGCTCCTATGTTGTGTTAAGTGTTGGCAGATATCTGAACCCCGCCCTAGCGGTTCGGAACTTGAACCCCGGAACTTCTCCCTCCCCATATGAAGTCCGGGGCTTTTTTTTGCCTGCGATTTACTCAGCAGGCAATTCAGCACCTTTATCCGCCAGTTCCATCCAGCCCGCCAGCCTGGTGTAGGCCTCTTCCAGGCCCATGCGTTTTGGTGCGGAGAACAGCTGGATCGTCACCAGATCGCCCCACCCCTTGCGAATTTCCGACTGCACTTTTAGCAAAGTGTTCTTGGCGGCGCCGTAGGTCAGCTTGTCGGCCTTGGTGAGCAGAATATGCATCGGCATGCCGGCCGCAACGGCCCAGTCGAGCATCAGCAGGTCGAAGTCGGTCATTGGATGACGGATGTCCATCATCAGAATCAGCCCCTTCAAACTCTCGCGGCCACCGAGGTAAGCCTCGAGGTGACGCTGCCAGTGTTGCTTGAGCGGGATCGGTACTTTTGCATAACCGTAGCCCGGCAGGTCGACCAGACGCCGTTCATCGTCTAGCTTGAAGAAGTTCAACAGCTGTGTGCGACCCGGGGTTTTCGAGGTGCGCGCCAGGCTGGCGTGAGTCAGGGTGTTCAGCGCGCTGGATTTACCGGCGTTCGAACGACCGGCGAACGCCACTTCGAAGCCTTCGTCGTCGGGACACTGATCGACTTTGGCGGCACTGAGCATGAACGTGGACTGTTGGCACAGGCCGAGGATGGGATTCTTGAGTTGCATGGGATTTCCGATGTGGGCAGCGCCGGGATTGGGCGCGGAACGCGGTGTCGCTTCCGTTTCAGTGACGCCAGTATATAATGCCGCAGATTTTGTGTGTGCTTTGTCCCAGCGAAGGATGAAGTTCACGAGAGCGACAGACTTTGATTGCGCAACAGAACGCAGATCGCTCTCAACCCTGAAAAGGTCGTTTTATGACGAAATGGCTGCTGGCTGCCGGAGTTCTGATGCCGCTTTACAGCGCACAGGCTACACAGGATCCGGAAGCCGTGTACAACCGTGTTTGTGGTGCCTGTCATTCCGGCCAACTACCCATGGCGCCCAGAAGAGGCGATCAGGAAGCTTGGACGCCGAGGTTGGCGAAAGGTATGGAGACGCTGGTGCAACACGTGACCCAGGGTTTCAAGGCGATGCCGCCGCGTGGTTTGTGCATGGACTGCAGTGCCGAGGATTACCAGGCCATCATCCTCTGGATGAGCGGAAGTAAACCCGGTCCATAACTCTTAACCCTTAGCCGTAGTTGGATTAGCTGATGAACAAACTGATCGTGAGTCTGCTGTTGACCGTGGGAATTTCAGGTTTCGCCCATGCTGCAGGCGATGCTGCCGCAGGCCAGGCGAAGGCTGCCGTATGCGGGGCCTGCCATGGCCCGGATGGCAACAGCATGGCGCCAAACTTTCCGAAACTGGCCGGCCAGGGTGAACGCTACCTGACCAAGCAACTGCACGACATCAAGTCGGGCAAGCGCACCGTTCTGGAAATGACCGGACTGCTGACCAACCTGAGCGATCAGGACCTCTCTGACATCGCCGCCTATTTCGCCAGCCAGAAAGGCAGCGTCGGCGCCGCCGATCCGAAGATCGTCGCTCGCGGTGAAGCCCTGTTCCGTGGCGGCAACCTGGAAAAAGGCCTGCCAGCCTGCACCGGTTGCCACTCGCCGAACGGCGCGGGCAATGCCGCCGCCGGCTTCCCGCACCTGGGTGGCCAGCACGCTCAATACATCGCCAAACAGCTGACCGATTTCCGCAAGGAAGAAGCCGGTCGCAACAACGATGGCGATGCCATGACCATGCGCACCATCGCTCGCAAGCTGAGCGACGAGGACATCGCGGCGGTCTCCAGCTACATTCAAGGCCTGCACTAAGGCCAGGCCTGCGAGGGTGATTAGAGCGTTGCGCGCGCAGGACAACTCCCGCCACGTTAACGCTCGATTAATCCGTTGCATGAAGTATAAAAAGGGTGGCTTTGGCCGCCCTTTTTTGTGGCCGCTGCCGTTACACTACAGAACTCATGCCCGCCAGGATCTGTCTGAAAACAGCCCGCGCGAGGCAAACAAAATTGTCCAGGAGTAAAGCATGCGTAATCTGATCATCAGCGCCGCTCTCGTCGCTGCCAGCCTGTTCGGCGTAACCGCCCAGGCTGCCGAAGCACCTGCTGCCCCGTACGTCGAGCTGAGCAATCCGGTTCCGGTTGCCGTGCCTGGCAAGATCGAAGTGGTGGAACTGTTCTGGTACGGCTGCCCGCACTGCTACGCCTTCGAGCCGGTGATCAATCCTTGGGTTGAAAAACTGCCTTCCGACGTCAACTTCGTCCGCATCCCGGCCATGTTCGGCGGCCCTTGGGACGCACACGGTCAGATGTTCCTGACCCTGGAAGCCATGGGCGTTGAGCACAGCGTTCACGCGGCCGTGTTCAACGCGATTCAGAAAGAACACAAGAAACTGACCGACAAGAACGACATGGCCGACTTCCTCGCCACCCAAGGCGTGGACAAGGACAAGTTCCTCGCCACCTTCGACTCCTTCGCCATCAAGGGCCAGATCGTCAAGGCTCGTGAACTGGCCAAGAAGTATGAAATCTCCGGCGTTCCAACCATGATCGTCAACGGCAAATACCGCTTTGACATCGGCTCTGCCGGGGGTGCCGAGGAAGCTCTGAAGCTGGCTGACCAACTGGTCGCCAAAGAGCGAGCGGCCAACAAGGCAGCCGCCAACTAAGCGCGGCAATCGCCATGCGCCGCTGGGGAACCGAACGTCTCGTCGGCCTGCATGATCCGCAGGTCAACGAGCATCACCTGGAATCCACGGGCCTGCCCGCAGACAGCCGTTTGCGCTTGCTCAGCTTCAATATCCAGGTCGGCATCAGTACCGAGCGTTATCGGCACTACCTGACCCGCAGCTGGCAGCATCTGCTGCCGCACCCTGGCCGCTCAGGCAATCTGCAGAAGATCGGCAATCTGCTCGGCGACTTCGACCTGGTCGCCCTGCAGGAAGCCGATGGCGGCAGCCTGCGCTCAGGCTACGTCAATCAGGTCGAACACCTGGCCCATCTCGGCGCCTTCCCCTACTGGTATCAACAACTCAATCGCAACCTTGGCCGACTGGCCCAGCACAGCAACGGCGTGCTCAGTCGCCTGCGCCCGTGGGCGATCGAAGACCATCCGCTGCCAGGGCCGAAAGGTCGCGGGGCGATTCTGGTGCGCTTCGGCGAGGGTCCCGAGGCGCTGGTGGTGGTGATGATGCACCTGGCGCTCGGCGCCCGGGTACGCACCATGCAACTGGCTTATATTCGCGAGCTGATCGGCGGCTACAAGCATCAGGTGCTGATGGGCGACATGAACACCCACGCCAGCGACCTGCTGCAACACTCGCCCCTGCGCGACCTCGGCCTGCTGGCCCCGCAACTCGAAGCGACATTCCCCAGCTGGCGCCCGCAGCGCTGCCTGGACCATATTCTGCTCAGCCCGACCCTGACGCTGGAAAAGGTCGAAGTGCTGGCCCAACCGATTTCCGATCACCTGCCCGTCGCGGTAGAGATTCGTCTGCCGGGTTCGCTCACGGCCGATGCATTGCCCGCGTTGAGTCCTGCCCCTCGCGGAACGCCTGAATGAGCGACGAAGCCCAGCGCTGGAAAGAGAAATACCTCAAAAGCATCGAACAACAGGAAAAGCTTGAACGTCGATGGGACGCCCGGCTCGACCTGCTGCGTCGCGGCCTGGTGCGTAGCACGCTCGCGGCTGAAGGCACCGATCGAGTGGTCGATCAATGCATGAAGGAAATGCGCGATGTAGTGCGCACCGACGACATGGATGCCGGCCTCGCCGCCCTGTTGCCGCGCCTTGAAAAAGCCGTGCTCGACTCCGAGCAACGCCGTGAAACCCGGATCGAGCAGGTCAGCACCGCGCTGAACTCGCTGGTGACTCAGTTGCAATCGCTGCCCCTGCCCCGGGACGTCGCCCAGCCACTGAAGAAGTTCGCCAAACAGCTCGACGGCCGGGTCAGTCAGGCGCGGGAAATGCCGCTGTTGCTCAGTGAGCTCAGTGGTTTGCAGGGCAAGGCGTTGAGCCAACTGGAGACGCCGGCGGAACCGGGGCGTCCGGGGTTGCTGCAACGCCTGTTCGGCAGCCGCGACAGTGAGGAAACGCCTGCACCTGCAGCCCAGCCTGCCGTGGCTTCTCCAGCCGCTCAGCCAGAGCAACCGCCCGCCGCACCTGAAAGCGCGCCAATGCCAGAAACGCCAGCCGCAATTGCCGAACCGGCAGTCCTTGCGACCGTCAAAGAAACTCCGGTCGCCGCACCTCTGGCCGCGCCACTGCAAGCTTCAGCTTCAGCACCAATAGCAACACCCGAGCCTGTTGCAGAGCCGGAAGTGGTCGCCTTCGAGCCTGCCCGGATCATCACAGAAGTCGTTACAGCTCCCGACGAACCGGTACTCTCCGAGCCAGAACCCGAGCCGCAAGCCTTCACGCCGCCTCCGGTCTTTGCGCCATCGACACCGTTCGCCATCAACCCCGACGAACTGATCCACCCCGGCGACAACCCGCCCCCGGTCTTCCTCGACCGTCTGCCCCTGCCCGAGCCCATCGCGCAGGCTCTGGCGGCCATCGACCCGGAGCAACCCGAGCAAGACATTCTCTATGCCCTGCCGGATTCACCCGAACCCTCCTACAGCTCGGTGGCCAAGCACATCGAAGACACGCTGATCGGCCTGCTGGACGACCTGACCCTGCCTGAGCGCCACCGCCCGCAAGCCGAGGCCATGCGCGATCGGCTGAAACACGGCCTCAACTGGTACGAACTGCTACCGATTCTCGACGATCTGGCGACCTTGATGCTGGCCATTACCGACAGCGGTCAGCACGAGTTCGAAGCCTATCTGCAGCAGCTCAACGAGCGCCTCGAAGCGTTCCAGAGCAACCTGCAGGCTGCCAGCGAAGGTCACGCCGACAACAGCTCTGCGGCGCGAGCGATGGACACGCAGATCCGTGAACAGGTCGATGGCCTGCAGAACAGCGTGCAGGAAGCGGCGGACCTGGACGACCTCAAGCAGGTACTGGAAAACCACCTCGAAGGCCTGCTCGGCACGATGGACCAGCATCAGAAACAGCGTGACGCCCGGGAACAGGAAGTGGCCGGACGTTTGAAAAGCCTGGCCGAACGGGTGGCGCATATGGAGCAGGAAGCACTGGGCTACCGCGAACACCTTGAAGAGCAGCGCCAGAAAGCCCTGATCGATCCGCTTACCGGCCTGCCCAACCGCGCCGCCTGGAGCGAGCGGCTCGACCACGAAATCGCCCAATGGCAGCAGCATGGCAATACCCTGAGCCTGGCCATGCTCGATCTCGATCACTTCAAGCGGATCAACGACAACTACGGCCATCTGGCCGGCGACAAAGTGCTGAAGATCATCGCCACGGTGCTGCGCAAGCGCCTGCGCGGCAGCGATTTCATCGCCCGGTTCGGCGGCGAGGAATTCGTCCTGCTGCTGCCGGCAACTCCGCCGGCCGTCGGCGCCAAACTGCTGGAAACCCTGCGCGCGTCCATCGAGGCCTGCCCGTTCCATTTCAAGGGTGAGCGAGTCACGATCACCATTTCCATGGGGCTGGCGGCGTTCAGACCGGGAGAACACAGCGATCTGGTGCTCAAAAGAGCTGATCAGGCGTTGTACCGGGCCAAAAACGCAGGTCGCAACCGGGTAGAGCTGGGCTGAAGACAATTGTTCCATTTCATTTAAATCAGCCCTTTTGCCGTTCGCACGCAGGTCAGTACGTTACACTGTTGCATTACTGACTTGCGTGTACTGCCATGAAATTCCTTGCCCTCATCACGTCGCTGCTCATTCTGACCGGTTGTGCCAGCGGACCGCGCTACGACACCAGCCATCCTTCTGCCAATCACGACAGCCGCGCGCAATTCGTGATCGTGCATTACACCTCCGCCTCCCTTGAGCGCTCCCTGCAACTGCTGACCCACGGTGAAGTCAGCAGCCATTACCTGATCGGCGACGACAAGAAAGGCACGATCTACAAGCTGATGGATGAAAACCTGCGGGCCTGGCATGCCGGCGAAAGCGAATGGCAGGGTCGTACCTGGCTGAACTCGAGCTCCATCGGCATCGAAATCGTCAACCCTGGCTTCAAGGACACTCCGACCGGGCGCGTGTGGTATCCGTACAGTGAAGCCCAGGTTCAGTCGTTGATCGTCCTGCTCAAGGACATCAGCAAACGCAACGGCATCAGCCCGGACCACATCATCGGCCACAGCGATATCGCACCGCTGCGCAAGCTTGATCCGGGCCCGTTGTTCCCGTGGAAGCGCCTGGCTGCCGAAGGCCTTGGCTTGTGGCCGGACGAACAAGCTGTCGCCCGCCAGCAAGTGCGGTTCGAGGTGGAGTTACCGAGCATCAGCTGGTTCCAGACCCAACTGGCACGCCTGGGCTACGCAACGCCGCAGAACGGCGAGCTGGACGTGGCGACCCGCCATGTCCTCGCAGCCTTCCAGATGCACTTCCGCCCTTCCCGCTTCGACGGTACTCCGGATGCGCAAACGGCAGCGTTGCTGCTGGTGTTGAATCAGACAAAATAATGACGCCCGCCCGACGGTCAGGGCGAAAGTCCAATCAGCAGCTATAACTCATTGGTAATTCTTCGGATATCCATATGGTTGCTACCCGAGAGGCGCTGCGTAGCTGGTTTTATCGTCCGTGGTTTCTGGCGATGCTGGCGGCTGTCCTCAGTGCAGGCCTGTTGATCACCGGCGGGCTGTTCGTCGCCATGCATCAAGTCGAACAGAGCGAAAGTCAGGAAATGAATGCCCAGGGCGAACGTTTCCTCGCCCGCCTCGAGCAATTGTTCGGCCAGTTGCGTGAAAGTCTGGACGACCTCGAGGCCCAACCCCTGCGCAGTTGCGACGACGAGATGATCGCCACGTTGCAGCAAGTGACCTTCAACTACCGCTTCGTCTATGAAGCCGCCTACATGGATGCCTCGCGCATCTGTTCCAACCGCCCACGCCAGGAAGGGCTGTCAGTCGTCCGCCCGCCGGACATCAAGGGCCCGACCTACAGCTATTGGCTGAATACCACCACCGAACCCGACGAAAACCGCGCAGCGCTGATGCTCGGCCGCGGCAACTTTCGCGTGGCCACCTCACGCGGGCATCTGACCGACATGGTCGACCTGTCTCCCGACAGCAGCCTGCTGGTGGTGCTGGATCACGGGACCCGGGCGATTCCGGTGCTTGGCGTGCCACAGGCCTGGCCACCCACTGAACCGTGGCCACCGAAGTCCACCGACGCGTTGCAGGTTACCCAGACGCATCTCATCTATCGCATGCCCACCGACAATCCGGAATATCAATTGGTATTGATCACGCCGCGTACCGGCATGCATATCCCGGAATTGTGGTGGTGGATGGTGCCGTTCTGTCTGGTACTCGGGGCGCTGGTGGGCGTTCTGGTGTTCTGGATCGTGCGCCAGCGCCAGTCTCTGGATGCCGAGCTTCACGGTGCGATCCGCAGGGGCGAATTGCAGGTGCTGTATCAACCGATCTTCGATCTCGACAGCCGCAACTGCGTCGGTGCCGAAGCCTTGCTGCGCTGGCGCCGGCCGGACGGCACGCTGACCAGCCCCGACCTGTTCATCCCGATGGCGGAAAACACCGGGCAGATCCGCCAGATGACCGATTTCGTCCTCCAGCGCCTGCTGGAGCAACTGGGTCAATTGCTGCGGGCCAATCCGCAGCTGTACATCTCGGTAAACCTGGCAGCGTGCGATGTGATGGTGCCGCGCATCGGCCAGGTCATGGCACGGCTGCTGAGCCTGCATCGGGTGGCAGCGCGGCAGATTGCGTTCGAAGTGACCGAGCGCGGCCTGATCGATGTGGTGGTCGCACGGGAAAACCTGCAAGCGCTGCGCGATGTCGGTCATCAAGTGCTGATCGACGATTTTGGCACCGGCTATTGCAGCCTCGCCTACCTGCAGACCCTACCGGTGGACTGCCTGAAAATCGACAAGGCCTTCATCGACGCCCTCGGCCATGACGCGGCCAGCAGCGGCGTCGCGCCGCACATCATTCACATGGCCCAGGCACTGGACCTGAAGGTGATTGCCGAAGGTATCGAACATGAATCCCAAGCAGCGCTGCTCAGCAGCGAAGGCGTGAAGTTCGGCCAGGGCTGGCTGTTCGCCCATGCCTTGAGCGCCGTGCAATTCATCGAGCTGATTACCCGGGGACGGCGGCTCGCCGGCCGCCGGATGGACGACGAAGCCTAGACCGCCAGCGCCATGTAGAACTGTGTGCCCTGCCCCGGCCGCGAATAGACGCCCATCCGGCCGCCATGCAGCTGGACGATTTCCTTGCACAGCGCCAGCCCGAGCCCGGCCCCGCCCTTCTTGCGTCCGACCTGGACAAACGGTTCGAAAATTCGCCCTTGCTGGCCGTAAGCGATGCCTTCGCCGTTGTCCTCGACGCTGATGATCACCCGCTCGCCATGCCGGCGCGCCTGCAAACGGATCAGGCCGTCGCGGGCCGTATGGCGCAAGGCGTTGTCGATCAGGTTGTCCAGCACCCGATCCAGCTGGGCCTGATCGGCCTGCAAGCGCGGTAACGGGCTCTGTACCTCGACATTCAATGCCACGCCCTTCTGCGCCGCCGTGTCGGCAAAACGCGATTGAGCCTGAGCCAGCAAATCCTCGATGGAGCACGGCGCCAGCGTGAGTTTCTGCAAGCCGCTTTGATAGCGCGAGAAGTTCAGAAGGTCGTTGATCAACTGCATCAGGCGCTGCATTTCTTCATTGACCGTGTCGAGCAGATCCGACTCGCGGGATTCCGCCGGAAACTTCGCCCGCTCGCGGAACAGCCCGAACGCCATGTGCATGCCGGTCACTGGCGTACGCAGTTCGTGGGAGGCACGCAACACGAATTCGCTGCGAACCCGCTCGAAGGCCCGCTGTTCGGTGACATCGTGCAGCACCATCACCGCGCCGAGGATATGCCCCTGAGTATGGCTGACCGGCGTAAGGCTGTAGGTCAGCAGCCGCGACTCGCCATCAACCTCGATGCTCAAATCTTCCGGCGCGCGCTCAAGGGTGCCGCCGCGCAGCACCAGTTGTAGCTGCGCATCCAGTTCCGGACGCTGGAGCGCAGTGCCCAGGCCTTCGCCAAAACGGTCACTGTCCCAACCCAATTGCCGCTGGGCCACCGGGTTCAAGTGCTCGAGATGGCCCTGACGGTCGATCATCAGCAAACCGTCATCGATGCTGTCGAGCACCGCTTGCAAGCGTTGCTGGCCGGCCAGCAGTTCATCGACATTGGTCGCCTGATGCTCGCGCAGCGCTTCGGCCATCAGCCCGAAACGCCGGGTCAGCAGGTTGATTTCCATGGCCGAGGACACCGGCAGGGTCACTTCAAAATTGCCCTGGCCGATGTTGTCCGCCGCTTTCGCCAGCGCCTCGATCGGTGCACCGAACCGGCGGGCGATTCCCTGGGCGGTAATGAAACCGATGATCAACACCGCCAGCCCCACCAGCCCGAGCAGGCCGGCAATCAGCAAGGCCCGGTCGCGGGCGGCGTGTTGTACGGAGTTGATGTTGTCCAGTGCGTGCTTGTGCTCGGCGATCAAGCCGTTGCGCAGAGTGTTGAAGCGTTCACGCAGATCGCCGCTACCGCTCAGGGCCGCAGCCGGGTCGCGGGACACATCGAATGCCTGGAGGAAGTTCAGATAATCCGCCTTGGCCTGACTGAACCCGTATTGGCGTCCGTCGTCCTTCTGTTCCTGGGCGATGCCCTCGTCGAGCAGTTCGAAGTAATGCTGTTTGGACGCTTCGAAGGCCACCGGATCGGGCTTCTCGGCAAGCATCATGATCAGTTGATCGCCCAGGGTCTGGCGCAGCTTGAGGCCCAGGTCGAGGGTGACGAAGTTGTTGCGGATCAACGCCTCCTGAGTACCGGCCATTTGCATCACGCTGACCAGCCCGAGCATCAGCCCGAGCAAGGCCACGGTGATCAGCGCGGAAATGCTCAGGAACAAGCGGGTCCGCAACTTCATCGCCAGTTTCATCGGCGGGCGCTCACAGGTTGTACTGCTTGCGCTTGCGATACAGGGTCGAGGCGTCGATCCCGAGAGTCTTGGCCGCCTGGTCGAGGGTGCCGGCAGTCGCCAGCACTGCGCCGATGTGGGCCTTCTCCAGTTCGTCGAGGCTCAGGGCCGCACCGACGCGCGGCGCATTGTTGGCGGGTTGTTCGGCCATGCCGAGGTGGCTGATTTCCACACGCTCCTGCGGACAAATGATGCTCGCCCGCTCGACCACGTTGCGCAGCTCGCGAATGTTGCCGGGCCAGCGGTAGCCCAGCAACGCTTCCCGCGCCTCGTCACTGAAGCCCCGGGCCGGGCGGGCATATTCCTTCACGAAACGGGCGAGGAAGCGGTCGGCCAGGGTCAGGATGTCTTCGGCCCGCTCGCGCAGCGGAGGTAAATGCAGAGTGATGACGTTCAAGCGATACAGCAGGTCTTCACGGAAACGACCGTCGCGCACCATGTCTTCAAGGTTGAGGTTGGTGGCCGCAAGGATGCGCACATCGGCGCGGCGGGTGACTGGGTCCCCTACCCGTTCGTATTCCTTGTCCTGAATGAATCGCAGCAACTTTGGCTGCAATGTCAGTGGAAAATCGCCGATCTCGTCGAGAAACAGCGTGCCGCCATCCGCCTGATTGACCCGGCCCAGGGTACTTTCGCTGGCCCCGGTAAATGCGCCGCGACTGTGACCGAACAGCTCGCTTTCCATCAGTTCAGCGGTCAGCGACGGGCAATTGATGGTGACGCAGGATTTCTTCTCGCGCTTGCTCCAGCCGTGAATCGCCCGAGCCAGCTCACCTTTACCGGTGCCGGACTCGCCGAGGATCAGGATATTGGCGTCGGTGCTCGCCACTTGCCGCGCGGTTTCCAGTACGACTTTCATCGCCGGGCTGTGGGAATCGAGGCCGTCCTTGGGTTTGCGGATCTCGCCTTCGAGGGCTTCCAGACGCGCAGACAACTGGCGGACTTCAAGCTGCTTGGCGGTCGCCAGGCGCAACTGGTCAGGGCTGCACGGTTTGACCAGATAATCGGCGGCGCCCGCCTGAATAGCATCCACCGCCGTATCGACAGCCGAATGGGCGGTGACGATCACCACCCGCATCCACGGCGCCTGGATGCGCATTTGCGCCAGCACGTCGAGGCCGTTGTCTTCGCCGAGGCGCAGATCGAGGAAGCACAGATCGAACACCTGACGCTGCAACAGCGCGTCAGCCTGGGCCGCGCTGTTGGCGGTGGCAACCGTATAGCCTTCGTCTTCGAGGCAATAACGGAAGGTTCGCAGGATGGCGGATTCATCGTCCACCAGCAGAATGCGGCCTTGATGCTCAGTGGCTGATTCCATTTTTCCTACGCTCCATAAGTGAATGTCTTGGGTTAGTCCCGGAAAAATCGGGCAAGTTGCATGGTTGATTCTGATCGATTCCAGTCATAGCAGGGTAGCTCTCTCCTGCCCTCACGGCTAATTCACTGATTTTGTTGATTTTTTAAACAACCGGCGTTTTTCAGGCATTTGCCTGCTTCCTTTTCTGACATCCGCACCCTGCTCTCAATTCAAAAAGAATGATTTCTCCTACGAAACATTCGTGCATTTCGCACGACCGTGGATGAGCCATCGTGCAGGATGCGTCGTCCTGATTTCTCATTACATTCATAACTATCTGATTTTATTGGATTTTTTAAAACAAAAAAGCTGGCATGCAGGCTGCAATACCTCTCTCAGCCCGGGCAGATATGCACTGCCATAACCGAATAAGAGTGAGGAACCCAGGATGACTCGCCAACGTGCCGCCCAAATGCGTATCTCGCCACTGCACCTGCAGCAGGCCCTGTTTGGCGCACTTGCGCTGCTGATTACCCTGATCGCCTGCCAGCAATACCTGCGCTGGGAACAGAGTCAGCAACCTGAGCCCCTGATTTCGATGCAGCACGCAACGCAGACGCACTTCAGCGCCGTCAGCAGCAG
The DNA here is from genome assembly GCF_003576265.1 of Pseudomonas sp. 91RF. Lineage (NCBI taxonomy): Bacteria > Pseudomonadati > Pseudomonadota > Gammaproteobacteria > Pseudomonadales > Pseudomonadaceae > Pseudomonas > Pseudomonas sp. 91RF. The sequence continues at coordinate 74,293 of NZ_QWFC01000051.1, read as the reverse complement.
CCAGGCCGACAACGGTGCAATGCGCATGATGGATGTCGACCAGCCGCAACCGCTGGGCGACATGCCACGTGAAGAACGCTGGGTTTTCTGATCCACGAATCTGGGCGCCGCTGCGCCGAGACCGGCAACACCCCTAAATAGAAACAAGGAGAATCACCATGTTGAGCTGGGCAATCACATTCCTGATCATTGCCATCATCGCTGCAGTACTGGGCTTCGGTGGTATCGCGGGCACCGCCACGGGTATCGCCAAGATTCTCTTTGTCGTGTTCCTGGTGATGTTCATCGCCTCGTTCTTCTTTGGCCGTCGCGGCCGAGGTTGACCATGAGTGCTTTAAAGACACTGGCAGCCGCCCTGCTTCTGGGCGGTAGTGCCATGGCGATGGCGGCCAATGATGGCCAGACGCGGGTCAACGAACTGCTGAGTTCCGACCCGCACTACAGGGAAACCTGGGAAGGCGTGGTGAAGAAGGAAGAACGCCTGCCGGAATGGGTGATGAACCTCTCCGGTACGCCGGACCAACAGATGAATGCCGTCACTGAAGACGGCGACAAGTATCTGGTCGGGCCGCTCTGCGAATCGCAGGACAAATGCCTCAACCACCGCTTGATCGTCGCGTTCAGCTTCGACAAGAAACACGCTTACGCCATGCTGGTCGATGTGCCCGAAGGATTGCCGGCCGACAAATCGCCCACGCGACATGCCACCTACCGCTTCCTCGGCAAACCCGATCAGGGCATGCAGGATCTGTTGATGGAAACGCTGAAGAAAGATCCGAACTGGTATTGAACATGAAGGCAGCCGACAGCTGCCTTCCATTGCGCCCGCCCGAGGAAGGCCGGCGCATGACCAGGGGGCCGGGACGTTCTGACTGTTGCAGGGTCGGAGTGACCTACGGGTACAGGGAGTGCCTGCGATGAGGGCCGGGTCAGGGTAAAAGCTGCGACGCAAGTTCGCCAACCCGGAGCGGTTCGACGGACTTGCGCTGAGCTTTCAAAGTGACAAAACATTGATCCAGAGCGTTCTGCTCGTCCTTTTATGGCTCACACTTTGCGCGAAAAGCATTTCGCGGTGTTTCGTCGCGACCGTATATCGAGAAAGAGTCGATTAAGCCAGTGGGACTTTTAGTTTCCAAACGTAGGCTTTTTCCGAAAATTTTCGTCGAAATCACTCGTTCAAAAAATAACCAATCTACGCTGTAATGGCCGGTTCACGGCACTTATGCCTGCCGAAATGTCGTATTCGAACCGGTTGGGACGTCAGTTTCATTTAAAAAAGCTCATGCCGATTCGGCATAGGGTAGGCGTTTACGGCATTAGACGGCGCAACCCCGCATCGGAATAGTTGCGCCTTTTTTCGCCTGCCGGAGAGCCGTAAACACGCGCTTCGGGGCACCTTATACGGAGGCAGATGCACAGACTTTTCCGCCAAGAGCGTTCCAGTTCCTGCATGTGCCTTGAGTCAAACGCAAGTAAGGGTAAAGAATATGAAGAAGGCAAAGCTTAGCCTCGCCTGGCAGATCCTCATCGGTCTGGTATTGGGGATTGCAATCGGTGCGTTGCTCAACCATTTCAGTGCCGAAAAGGCCTGGTGGATCAGCAACGTCCTGCAACCGGCAGGCGATATCTTTATCCGTCTGATCAAGATGATCGTGATCCCGATCGTCATTTCTTCCCTTATCGTCGGCATCGCCGGCGTGGGCGACGCCAAGAAGCTCGGGCGTATCGGCCTGAAGACCATCATCTACTTCGAAATCGTCACCACCATCGCCATTGTCGTCGGCCTGCTGCTGGCCAACCTGTTCCATCCGGGTGCCGGCATCGACATGAGCACCCTGGGCACCGTGGACATCTCCAAGTACCAGGCGACCGCCGCCGAAGTACAGCATGAACACGCGTTCATCGAGACCATCCTCAACCTGATCCCGTCGAACATCTTCGCGGCCATGGCCCGCGGCGAGATGCTGCCGATCATCTTCTTCTCCGTGCTGTTCGGCCTCGGTCTGTCGAGCCTGCAGTCGGACCTGCGCGAGCCGCTGGTGAAGATGTTCCAGGGCGTCTCGGAAAGCATGTTCAAAGTCACCCACATGATCATGAACTACGCCCCGATCGGCGTATTCGCCCTGATCGCGGTGACCGTGGCCAACTTCGGTTTCGCTTCGCTGCTGCCGCTGGCCAAGCTGGTGATCCTGGTTTACGTCGCCATCGCCTTCTTCGCTTTCGTGATTCTGGGCCTGATCGCCAAGATGTTCGGTTTCTCGGTGATCAAGCTGATGCGCATCTTCAAGGATGAGCTGGTGCTGGCTTACTCCACCGCCTCCTCGGAAACCGTGCTGCCACGCGTGATCGAGAAGATGGAAGCCTACGGCGCACCGAAAGCCATCTGCAGCTTCGTGGTGCCGACCGGTTACTCGTTCAACCTCGACGGTTCGACCCTGTACCAATCCATCGCGGCGATCTTCATTGCACAGCTGTACGGCATCGACCTGTCGATCAGCCAGCAACTGCTGCTGGTCCTGACCCTGATGGTGACCTCCAAAGGCATCGCCGGCGTGCCGGGCGTGTCCTTCGTGGTACTGCTGGCCACTCTGGGCAGCGTCGGTATTCCGCTGGAAGGCCTGGCGTTCATCGCCGGTGTCGACCGTGTGATGGACATGGCGCGTACCGCCCTGAACGTGATCGGCAACGCCCTCGCCGTACTGGTCATCGCCCGTTGGGAAGGCATGTACGACGACGCCAAGGGCCAGCGCTACTGGAACTCGCTGCCGCACTGGCGCAGCAAGGAAAAACTGCCGGCCGGTGACGTTTCGAAAAACTGATCCCCGCCCGCAAGGCACCCTGACAAACCCCGGAGAAATCCGGGGTTTGTCGTTTCTGGCGACCCCGCTATCATTCGCCGCATCTTCCGGGGGATTTGACTGATGCTTAATGGCCTGTGGCTTGGCTTCTTCATCGTGGCAGCCGTGTCGGCGCTGGTGCAGTGGCTGGTCGGCGGTAACGCCGGAATCTTTGCAGCGATGGTGGAAAGCATTTTTGCCATGGCCAAGCTGTCGGTCGAGGTCATGGTGCTGCTGTTCGGCACCCTGACCCTGTGGCTGGGCTTTCTGCGCATTGCCGAGAAAGCCGGGATCGTCGAATGGCTGGCCAAGGTACTCGGGCCGCTGTTCCTGCGGCTGATGCCGGAGGTGCCGGCCGGGCATCCGGCGCTGGGCCTGATCACCCTGAACTTCGCCGCCAACGGCCTGGGCCTGGACAACGCCGCCACGCCGATCGGCCTCAAGGCCATGAAAGCGCTGCAGGAACTCAACCCCAGCTCGACCATCGCCAGCAACGCGCAGATCCTGTTCCTGGTGCTCAACGCGTCGTCCCTGACCCTGCTGCCGGTGACGATCTTCATGTACCGCGCCCAGCAAGGTGCGCCGGACCCGACGCTGGTGTTTCTGCCGATCCTGCTGGCCACCAGTTGCTCGACCATCGTCGGCTTCCTGTCGGTGGCGTTCATGCAGCGCCTGCGGGTCTGGGACCCGGTGGTGCTGGCCTACCTGATTCCCGGCGCGCTGATCCTCGGCGGCTTCATGGCGTTGCTGGCGACGATGTCGGCCACGGCGCTGGCGGGCCTGTCGTCGATCCTCGGCAACCTGACGCTGTTCGGCCTGATCATGTTGTTCCTGGTGATCGGCGCCTTGCGCAAGGTGAAGGTCTACGAGGCTTTCGTCGAAGGTGCCAAGGAAGGTTTCGACGTCGCCAAGAATCTGCTGCCGTATCTGGTGGCGATGCTTTGCGCCATCGGCGTATTGCGCGCGTCAGGCGCACTGGATTTCGGCCTCGACGGCATTCGTCATCTGGTGCAGTGGGCAGGGTGGGACACGCGCTTCGTCGATGCGCTGCCGACTGCGATGGTCAAACCGTTCTCCGGCAGCGCCGCCCGGGCGATGCTCATCGAAACGATGAAGACCTCCGGGGTCGACAGCTTCCCGGCGCTGGTGGCGGCGACGATCCAGGGCAGCACCGAAACCACGTTCTACGTGCTGGCGGTGTACTTCGGCGCGGTGGGCATCCAGCGCGCCCGGCATGCCGTCGGTTGCGCGCTGCTGGCCGAGCTGGCCGGTGTGCTCGGCGCTATCGGCGTCTGCTACTGGTTCTTCGGCTGATACTCAAGGCCGGGCGGTTGGCGCAACTTTCTGGCCTTGTTCCACCGCCCAAGCCACCACCTTCGCCGTCAGCCGATCACTGGCCTGAGCGAATCCGGCCACCACCGCCGGCACCTTCACATCATTGAGCGGCTGACGTTCTTCAAAGCGGCGGCTGGCGAGAATCTTCTGGTCATAGCCGCGCACCAGCAACGCATCGACCCGCACCACGACGCTGGCCTGATTGCCCTGGTATTCCGTCTGGAACGCCTGCAAGCTGCCGCCCAATTCCAGATCCGCAGCAAAATTACTGTCATCGGTGCTCAGCAGCGTCACCCGGCCATCACGCGCAAAGCCATCGAGCAGCCTGTTACGCACCAGCACCGGCGCCGGATCGCTCCAGCGCGAAGCCTTGTAGGTGCTGATCACATCGCCCTGGGGAATCACGGCGATGCCTGGACGGTTCAGCGCTTCGCTGGCCTGCAGTTTGTTCAGGCGCAGCGACCAGTGCTGAGTTGCTGCCGAACCGGTCGAGGCGGGCGCCTGTGCAGAAGGCAGGCGGTAAACGTCCAGCGGCTCGGACTTGGGCAGGATCGAGCAGGCGCCGATCAGCGTGAAGCCGGCGAGGAGGGCGAGGCGAGTCAGCTTCATGGCGTGAACTCCTTGTTCTTTTCACTGCCCAGCAGGTAACCGCTGGGGTTGGCCTCCAGACGTTGGGAAATGGCCCGCAGCGAAGTCAGGGTTTCACGCAGTTCGCGCACTGCCGGCGCGAGGCCGTTGAGCCCCTGCATGCCGCTGTCGAGGGAATTCTGATTCTTGCTGAGCAAGCCATTGATGGTGGCGCTGCTCTGTTCCAGCGACTTCATCGCCTGCTCGGCGCTGCCCAAGGCCTGTTTGCCCTGATCGTTGAGCAGGCCGTTGGCGTTGCGCATCAGCGCCGAAGTCTGCTCGAGCATGCTGCCAGCCTGTTTGCCGACGGTTGCCAGTTGTTGCATGGCCTGGCGCAAGTCGCCGCGCTGATCGTTGATCGAACCGGTGGTCTGCTCCAGGTGCTCGAGGGTTTTGCTCACGCGCTCGATGTTGTCGGCGGAGAACATCTGATTGGCATTGCTCAGCAGCGTGCTGACCCCGCTCATCAGGTCGTTGCTGTCATTGAGCAGCCGCGAGATAGGCGAGGGCGAGGCAACGATGGTCGGCAGCTCGCCGTCCTTGCCACGCAGTTTCGGACTTTCCGGCGTACCGCCGCTGAGCTGGATGATCGAGGTGCCGGTGATCCCGGCCAGGGCCAGTTTGGCCAGGGTGTCTTCCTTGACCGGCGTGTCGCCGCCAAGGCGAATCCGCGCCAGCACCCGGCGCGGGTCCTTCGGGTCGAGCCGCAGGCTGACCACGTCGCCGACCTTGATCCCGCTGTACTGCACCGGGCTGCCCCGGGACAGGCCGCTGACCGCCTCGTTGAAGACGATTTCGTAATCCTTGAACTCGGTGTCGACGCTGGACTTGGCCAGCCACAGACCGAAGAGCAGGGCGCCGGCCACCACAATCACCGTGAACAGGCCGATCAACACATGATGGGCTCGGGTTTCCATGTCAGACCTCGTTGAGCAGTTTGGCGGCGTCCAGCGCCGAGCGGCCGCGAGGGCCGTGGAAATATTCGTGAATCCACGCGTCGTCGGTTTCCGAGACCACATCGATGGGCCCGGCCACCAGCACTTTTTTCTGCGCCAGCACCGCCACCCGGTCGGTGATGGTGTAGAGCGTGTCGAGGTCGTGGGTCACCAGAAACACGCTCAGCCCCAGCGCGTCGCGCAGGGTCAGGATCAACTGGTCGAACTGCGCCGCGCCGATCGGATCGAGGCCGGCAGTGGGTTCGTCGAGAAACAGGATGTCCGGGTCCAGTGCCAGCGCCCGGGCCAGCGCCGCCCGCTTGATCATGCCGCCGGACAGCGACGCCGGGTATTTGTCCGCCGCCGACAGCGGCAGCCCGGCCAGCGCCAGCTTCACCGCCGCCAGGTGCTCGGCGTCGTCACGGCTCAGGCCGGCGTGCTCGATGAGGGGCAGGGCGACGTTCTCGGTGACGGTCAGCGAGGAGAACAGCGCGCCTTTCTGGAACAGCACGCCAAAGCGCCGCTCGACCAGCGACCGCTCGTGCTCGGACAGGCTCGGCAGGTTCTGGCCGAACACTTTCACGTTGCCTTCGCTGGGCCGACGCAAGCCGACGATGCTGCGCAGCAGCACCGATTTGCCGCTGCCGGAACCGCCGACCACGGCGAGAATTTCGCCTTTGTACAAGTCCAGGTCGAGGTTCTCGTGCACGCTCTGGCTGCCGAAACGATTGCACAGGCCACGGACTTCGATCACCGCCTCGGACGGAATGCGGGGTAGACGACTCACCAGCCCATCTCCATGAAGAACAGCGCGGCAACCGCATCGAGCACGATCACCACGAAGATCGATTGCACCACGCTCGAGGTGGTGTGGGCGCCGACCGATTCGGCGCTGCCGCTGACCTTGAAGCCTTCCAGACAGCCGATGGCGGCAATCAGGAACGCGAAGATCGGGGCTTTGACCAGGCCAACCAGGAAATGTTGAATCCCTATGTCGCTTTGCAGCAGCGACAGAAACATCGCCGGCGAAATATCCAGCGACACCGCACACACCACAGCGCCACCGATGATCCCGCAGATCATCGCGAGGAAGGTCAGCATCGGCAGGGCCACCAGCAACGCCAGCACCCGCGGCACCACCAGCAATTCCATAGGGTCGAGGCCGAGGGTGCGGATCGCGTCGATTTCCTCGTTGGCTTTCATCGAGCCGATCTGTGCGGTAAAGGCACTGGCGGTGCGGCCGGCCATCAGGATCGCCGTGAGCAGCACGCCGAATTCGCGCAGGAAGGCGAAGCCCACCAGATCCACGGTGAACACGCTGGCGCCGAAACTGGCCAGCACTGTCGCCCCGAGAAACGCCACCACGGCGCCCACCAGAAAGGTCAGCAACGCCACGATGGGCGCGGCGTCGAGGCCGGTCTGTTCGATGTGCGCGATCATTGGCGTGATCCGCCAGCGCTTGGGCCGGAACAGACTGCGAGCAATGGTTTCGAGGATCAGCCCGACGAAGCCGAGCAATTGCAGGGTGTCCTGCCAGACCGTGTCGACGGCCCGGCCGATGCGGGTCAGCAGTTGCACGCTGACGCTGATTTCCGGCTCCTTGATCGGCACGCAGAAGTCGGTCAGCGAGCGATACACGGTTTGCAGCAACGCGCGGTCGGCCGTGGAAATCGTGCAGTCGGGATGTTCGGCGGATTTGCCCAGGCGCTCGGAGCCAAGCAGTTCCACCAGCAGCGAGGCGCCGGCAGTGTCGAGGGCGCCGAGGCCATTGAGATCGATGGTGGTGCTGGCGTCGTACTGACCGCGGAGCGTTTCGCTCAGATGCTTGAGTTCGGCGTAATGGGCAAGCGTCCAGTCCCCGGTGACCCGCAGGCGGGCAGGGCTGATCGTGGTGTCCAGTCGGGCATTACCGGTCATCGAGCGGCTGGTCATAAGCTCCGTGCTTGTTCGGCTGAATTCGCGAACCTACGTAATAGCACGAACCGGATTACTTTTCTTTGGTCGGTGTGCTGTCCGTGACTTCGAAGCGCAGCACGCCGATCACCTGGTCGTCTTCGGTCAGCACCCGCACCTGCCAGTCACCGACCGGGTTGCCGGGGAAAACCTGCTTGTGGGTCCACGCCCGGTAGCCTTCCTTGCGCCCGCCATGGATGTCGAGGGCAATACGGTCGACCTCTTTGCCGTTGAACTGCCACACGTGATAGATCCGCTCATCGAGCCCGCGCGGTGCGTTGATCGCGGTGTAGGCGTAGAGCCCGCCGTTGCGGATCTGCTCGGCGCTGACTTGTTCAAGGCTGGCGCCGGGAGTGCGATCCTGCAACTGGGTGCTGATCGCCACGTCAGTCATCCACAGCGTCGCCGGCGGCACCCACGAACGCAGGACCCAACCGACGCCGCCGATACCAATGGTGATGCTGAGGATCGCCAGCGCGTTGCGCACGGTGCGGATCGGGAAGATCGACGCCAGGCTCGGGAACGACAGCACCACGGCAGTCCCCAGCGCCCATTTGAAACTCTGCGACGTGGTCAGGTGCATGATCACCGGCAACGCGGTGAGCAGGGCGGCGAACAATGTCAGGGTATGCAATGCAAGGAACGCCCAGCGCCGGGGCGCCAGCCATTTGTAGTAGAGCGGGTCGACAATCGAGATCAGAGCGGCGATGCACAGCAATCCGGTGAACACCAGTTGGCCGCTGTTCCAGGTGGTGGTGATGAAGAAGAACGGCAGGACGAAAAACAGGCTTTCCTGATGGATCATCTGCGTCGCATAACGCAGCAGCGGCTGGGGGATTTCCCGTTTGAAAACCCGCGTGAACAGCTCGGTCAGGCTGTTTTCCAGCATCAGCCAGATCCAGCTCAGCAGCATGATCGTGGTGATCCAGCTCGCCAGCCCCTGTTGCCGGTCGACCAGAATGAAACTGCCGACCCCAGAGATGAAGCCGCCGAGCGCAATGACCCCGGGGTAGCGCTTCATCAGTTCGAGGATGCGCTGGATCAGAAGGGTCAATTTGGGCATTTGGGCGGTTCACGACAGTCGAAGAAAAAAACCTCGACAGAGTACCGCCCGCCGGGGGCTGTGGCGAGGCTGTCGATCAGTCTGAAGGCACGGATTTACGCCGGCGCAGATGCCAGCCGAGCAGGACAAGCCCCAGAACACCGACCGCGCCGCCAATCAGCCACAGCACCTGATCGTCACTGAACAACGGCTTCTCGATCCGCAGATAGCCCGGCTGCAACAGCAATTCGCGCATGGCCTTGTTCGCTGCTTCCAGGGTGACCCCTTGCAGTTCCCGGGCGGGATCGGCGAAGCGACCATCCTCATAGTCGCCCAGCGCGCTCCAGTAATAGTCGGCCATGCCGCTGTTGCCCTGCACGGCCCAGGCCTGGTGGGCGATAGCTGCCTGTTTGATGCGATTGAAGGTATCGGCATCGAGGCCGTTTTTCAGCAGGCTGGCCTTGAGATCTTCCAGCACCTGTTCGGCTTCGCTGATGTCACCACGATCCAGATCGGCGTTGAGGCTCATGAAGCCGACACCGCCGAACACCTCACGCTCGGCCCAGGGCCCGTAGGACAGGCCATGGTTCAAGCGCAGCTCGCGGTACAGCGCCCACTCCAGATATTCCTTGAGCAAGTCGAAAGTCTCGTCGTACTGATCGTCGAGCATCGGCTCCGGCACCAGCCAGTGCAGCTTGGCGCTGTTACCGATGAAACCGCGAGTGATCGTGCGTTCGTGAGCAGCGCTGGTGCGGATGTCCGGCAGCGATCGGTGCTCGCTCGGATCGACCGCCTCGAGCGCGCCCCACGCCCGCTCGAGATAGGCCGGCAGCAGCTTGTCGAGGTCACCGACGACGATCAGGGTCATGTTGTTCGGTGCGTACCAGGCCTTGCGCACCTTATCCAGCTGCTCGCGGGTCAGGCCATCGACTTCGGCCCGTTGCGGGCATTTCAGGCCCAGCTCGACCGCCAGTTGATTGCTCGCGCTGTGCCCCAGATCCTGACGGTCGAGAAAACGCCGCAGACGGGTGTAGTGGCCGCCATCCTCGCGCTCGACCACCCGTTTGGCGGCGTTGATCGCGTTGTCGTCGAAACGGGTCTGGGTCAGCAGGTCCAGCAGCAGGTCGAGCACCTTGCGCTGGTTTTTCGCCGGGGCTTCGATGACGAACGTGGTGTCGGCATTGCTGGTGAAGGCGTTCCAGTCGCCGCCCAAAGCCTGCATACGTTCTTCGAGGCCACCTTCGCCAGTGGCGTCGATGCCGCTGAACAGCAAGTGTTCGAGCAGGTGCGGCAGCTCCTTTTCATTGCAGCCGAAGTCATCGAGGCCGACGCCCACCACCAGCCGGATCGCCACATGCCCGCGTTCGGTGCCGGGCTTGAGCAGCAGTTGCAGGCCGTTGGGCAACGCATAGCCTTCGACCTGGAAGCGATCCAGGGCGAAGGCGGGCAGGGAACCGAGCAACAGACAAGCGAACAACAGGCAACGCATAACGAGCTTCCATACAGCTGAATTGGAGATCCGTGTCGTCAGTCCGGCCCTCATCGCCAGCAGGCTGGCTCCCACATCTGAAATGCATTCCCTGTGGGAGCCAGCCTGCTGGCGATAGCGGCCTGAAGGCTGAATCAAAGTTACTGACTGACCACAGTCCCAGACGTTCAAGGCGAATGCGTGATGTCGGCCATTTCGTCCGCCGCCAGCGCGCCGGTATCGGAGGTTTCCAACACCACATAGGCGCTGCTGCAGAACAGCGAGTTCAAACGTTTCATGTCGGCAATCAACTCCAGGTGCAGCGAACTGGTCTCGATACTTTGCACGATCTTGCGTTGCAAACGGCTGACATGGGCGTGGGCCAGACGGCGTTCCTGGGCGCGGAAGCGTCGTTTCTCCCGCAACAACTGGCGAGCGCTTTCCTTGTCGCCACTGAGAAACACCGACAGCCCGAGCCGCAGATTGGCGATCAATTGCTGGTGCAGCCCGGCCAGCTCTTCCAGCCCGTCTTCGGAAAACGAGCGGCGTTGCGAAGTCTTCTGCTGCTGGATTTTGCGCAGCATGCGTTCGATCAGGTCGCTGGCGAGCTTGAGGTTGATCGCCAGCTCTATGATCTCCGCCCAGCGCCGACTGTCCTGCTCACCGAGATCCTCCCGGGGCATCTGCGCCAGATAAAGCTTGATCGCGCTGTACAGCGCTTCGACGTCATCGGTCAGTTTGCGCATTTCCTGGGTGACGGCGGTCTGTTTGCCGCGCAGCACATCGAGGGCGGCATCGAGCATGTTGTCGATCAGATCACCCATGCGCAGGGTTTCCCGAGCGGCGTTGGCCAGCGCCAGGCTCGGCGTGACCAGTGCCGTCGCGTCGAGATGACGGGGTTTGGCGGTGCCGTTGACCTCCGGACGCTCCGGCAACAGCCAGGCGCACAGCCGCGCCATGGGTGCGACCGTCGGCAACAGGATCAGGCAGCGCGCCGTGTTGTAGAGCAGATGGAAGCCGATGACCATTTCCTGCGGGCTGTAATCGAGGCTGTCGATCCAGTGCACCAGCGGATCGAGTACCGGGATGATCAGCAACAGCCCGATCAGCTTGTACAACAGGCTGCCCAGTGCAACCTGACGGCCGGCAGCGTTCTGCATGCTGGTGCTCATGAACGCCAGCACGCCGCTGCCGATGTTGGCGCCGATCACCAGACCGAGCGCCACCGGCAGGCTGATCACATTGGCGCCGGCCAGCGTGGCGGTCAGCAGCACGGCGGCCAGGCTGGAGTATGAAATCATCGCGAACAGAGCACCGACCAGGGCGTCGAGCAGGATGTCGCCGGTCAGCGAGGCAAAAATCACCTTCACGCCTTTTGCGTGAGTGATCGGCCCGGCGGCCTCGACGATCAGTTGCAGCGCCAGAATGATCAGCCCCAGCCCGATAGCCACACGGCCCATCTGCCCGAGCCGCGTCTGTTTGCGCGAGAGAAAGAAAATCACCCCGAGAAAAATCAGCAGTGGCGACAGCCACGACAGGTCGAACGTCAGCACCCGCGCCATCAACGCCGTACCGACGTCGGCGCCGAGCATGGTGGTCAGGGCCGGGGTCAGCGCCATCAGGCCCTGGCCGACGAAGGAGGTGACGAGCATGGCGGTGGCGTTGCTGCTCTGCACCATCGCGGTCACGAGGATGCCGGCGATGAAGGCGAGCCAGCGCCTGGACATGTTCTGGCCAATCACATGCCGCAGGTTGGTGCCGTACACCCGCAGGATGCCGGTCCGGACGATGTGCGTGCCCCAGATCAGCAGGGCCACGGCAGAAAGCAGATTGAGCAGGGTGAGCATGCAGACCCCCTGTAGTTGCAGCGCCCCAAAGGGGCAAGTTGACGATACCGCGCGGTTTCTACGTGTTGTTCTTAAGCTGTAGTTGGCTAACGGTCCGGGCGCCAGCATTGCACAGCTAAAGTGGGGATTGAAACAAAAGCGTCATGAAAACAGGTTCATGCAGCCATGAAAAAAGGGCCCGAAGGCCCTTTGATCATCAGCGCAGCGTTCCGGTTACTGACCCGGAACATCCTTGTGCAGTTTCACCGGATCCTGCTGCTTCTTCTTTTTTGCCATCGCGGTGCGCAGCTTGATGTTGATGGCCTCGACCGCCAGCGAGAAGCCCATGGCGAAGTAGACATAGCCTTTTGGTACGTGCACGTCGAACGCTTCGGCGATCAGCACGGTGCCGACCACCAGCAGGAACGACAGCGCGAGCATTTTCAGCGACGGGTGCTTGTCGATGAACTCGCTGATCTTGCCCGAGGCCGCCATCATCACCAGTACCGCGACGATGATCGCCGCCACCATCACCGGCACATGGGACACCATGCCGACGGCGGTGATGACCGAGTCCAGCGAGAACACGATGTCGATGATCGCGATCTGGATGATGGTGTAGAGGAAGTTGCCACCCTTGCCGCCGGGCGTCTCGTCGCTTTCGTCTTCACCTTCCAGCGCGTGGTACATCTCCTGGGAGCTTTTCCACAGCAGGAACAGGCCACCGAAGAACAGGATCAGGTCACGCCCGGAAATACCCTGGCCGAACACCACGAACAGGTCGGCGGTGAGGCGCATGACCCAGGTGATCGACAGCAGCAACAGGATCCGCGTGATCATGGCCAGGCCAAGACCGAAGATCCGGGTGCGCTGCTGCATGTGTTTGGGCATGCGGCTGACCAGGATCGAAATCATGATGATGTTATCGATGCCCAGGACGATTTCCAGGGCGGTCAGGGTGAAGAAGGCAACCCAGATCTCAGGGTTGGTCAGCCATTCCATGTGTATTCCTTTGAGCGTGTGTTAAACCAGGACGCCAGCAAGCAGCTGGCGTTCTGGTGAGTTGATGCCGTTACAAAGTGCTGAACAGCGGGAAAGTCCCCAACAACAAGGCTGCGGCCAGTATGCACAGGCAGACCAGCACTGCCCACTTCAGGGTGAAACGCTGGTGATCGCCGAACTCGATCCCGGCCAGAGCCACCAGCAGATACGTCGACGGCACCAGCGGGCTCAGCAGGTGAACCGGCTGGCCAACGATCGAGGCACGGGCCATTTCCACGGCGGTGATGCCGTAATGGCTGGCCGCTTCCGACAGCACCGGCAGCACACCGTAGTAGAACGCGTCGTTCGACATGAAGAACGTGAACGGCATGCTCACCAGCGCGGTAATCACCGCCAGGTACGGGCCGAGGAAATCAGGGATCACCGCCAGCAGGCTTTTCGACATGGCATCGACCATGCCGGTGCCCGACAGGATACCGGTGAAGATGCCCGCCGCGAAGATCAGACTGACCACCGACAGCACGCTGCCGGCGTGAGCCGCGACGCGATCCTTCTGCTGTTGCAGGCAAGGGTAGTTGACGATCATTGCAATACTGAACGCCACCATGAACAGCACCGGCAGCGGCAGCAGGCCGGCGATCAGGGTGCACATCAGCGCCAGGGTCAACAGGCCGTTGAACCAGATCAGCTTCGGACGACGGGCATCCGGGAACTGCGACACGCTGATTTCACTGTGATCGATTTCGTCGCCGATCAGGTGCAGCTCACCCAGACGCGCACGTTCACGTTTGCCGTAGAAGTAGGCAATGATCAGGATCGCGATCACACCGGCGCCCATGGCCGGGATCATCGGCACGAAGATGTCCGACGGGTCCACGTGCAGCGCACTGGCGGCACGGGCGGTCGGGCCGCCCCACGGGGTCATGTTCATCACGCCGCCGGCGAGGATGATCAGGCCGGCCATGATCCGCGGGCTCATGCCGATGCGGCTGTACAGCGGCAGCATGGCGGCCACGCAGATCATGTAAGTGGTCGCGCCGTCACCATCGAGGGAAACGACGAGCGCCAGTACGGCGGTGCCGACCGAAACTTTCAGCGGGTCGCCCTTGACCAGTTTGAGGATCTTGCGCACGGCCGGGTCGAACAGGCCGGAGTCGATCATCAGGGCGAAGTACAGAATGGCGAACATCAGCATCACGCCGGTCGGCGCAAGCTTGGTAATACCTTCGAGCATCATCGGGCCGATCTTCGGGGCGAAGCCACCGAACAGGGCGAACAGGATCGGGATGATGATCAGAGCGATCAGCGCGGACAGGCGCTTGGTCATGATCAGGAACATGAACGTGATGACCATGGCGAAGCCAAGGAAAGTCAGCATGGGAATACTCCAGGCGTAGCGCGGCTAGGTAAGTGAGCGGATCGGGCGGGATCAGCGCAGAACGGGAAGCACAAGACGTACGGGCGGAGTTGGAGCGAGGAGGCGGGCTACAGAGGACATCAGAATCACCATTGTTGTTGTTAATTGGGCCTGACGCGGGAGCAATCACACGCGCTGGCCAACCGGTCTGTTGCCGGTAGTGGCGGCGATCCTAATGGGGCAACCTTTCAGCCAGCTTTCGCAGGTGAAAGCTTCGATGCGAACGGCCAACCGACCGTCGGATGCGGCTAGAGTCAATGAACACGGGAACGGGAGGCAGGATGATGAATGAATTGCACAGCGGCGGCTGCCATTGCGGACATATCCGCTATCAGTTCAGCGGAACGTTGCAGGACATCGCCCACTGTCATTGTTCGATTTGTCGAAAGGTCAGCGGTGGCATCGTCACCACCTGGATCACGCTGCCGGCGGCGAATTTCCAATGGCTGACCGGAACACCTTCGCGCTATGACTCGTCAACCAGCTGCGCGCGGTTCTTCTGCCCGGACTGCGGCGCGCAACTGGCGCTGGTGACCTTGCTCAGCCCCGAAAGCATCGATCTGACCATCGCCACGCTGGATCACCCGGAACAAGCCGCCGCCGAGCGGCACATCTGGACCGACAGCCAGTTGCCGTGGCTGCATCTGGATGAACATCTGCCGGGCGAGCCCGAAGAAACCATCTGATCAAAAAACAGACAGATCCAGCGGCCGCATCGCGCCCATCCAGATCGCGTGCTCGGTGTGGTCGAGCAAGTCATCGCCGGTGTCCGGGTGCAGGAACACCACCAACCCCTTGCGATTGAGCGCCAGCCACGGCAGCACGTCGCCGATCAGCTCCGGGCCGAAGGCCAGTTGGCAGCTCCAGTCCGGATGCGGGCCGACCGGGCGTTCGTGAACGCGGCCCATCTTCAACGGGAATAATTGCGCGGCCTGCTCACACAGCGCCCGCGCCTGTTCGATAGTGCTGGCGTCGTAATAAACGTGGGCGTGATAACCCTTGATCGTCTGCATCGCAAACCCTCTGAATCGGTTCGAACCCTTGGCGCCGTGCGTATGTCACACGTCATACAAAGGAAAATAAAAGGGAACTCAGCCATGAAAAATGCCGAAACCCCGGTGGTGAAAGTGGTGCTCTATGGTGCCATGAGTAGCCTGGGCAGTGCGTTGATGGCTGAACTGCTGCGGCGTCAGCACGAAGTCATCGCCATTCTCGACGACCTGACCGCACTGGCGCCGCGTCCTGGCCTGCGTACCAAAAGCGGCGATCTGTTCGATGCCGAGCGGGTCCACCAGAGTGTGGCCGGCAGCTCGGCGGTAATCTGCCTGCTCGATGCGCCGGGCCTGCCGTTCAGCAGCGATCATGTGGAAAAGTCCGTGGTGCTGGGACCGGTGGAACAAGTGCTGGCGGTCGATGCGCTGATCGATGGCCTGCAAGCGGCGCACGTGTCGCGGCTGTTTGTCGTGGGGGATTTCGCGCTGCTGGACGAGCCGGATCTGGATGATCGCCTGCAACGCCACGCCGCCGAGGAAATCCGCGAAGCCCTGCAAGGCAGCCCGTTGCACTGGATGCTGGTCGATGCGCCCCGTGGAGTAGCGGGGCTGACCATCGAACATTTCAGCCAGGTCGGCGGCACGCTGGAACCGGGCCTGGCAGAGCCGCTGGAACGTCTGCATCGGGTAGCGGTCGGGATTTCCGATGAGCTGCGGCTGAACCTGCATGCAGGTGAGCATGTAAGTTTTGTCGCCGCGTCTGACACCTGATCACACCGCGATCGAAGGCAAATCCATTCCCGTCAGTGACTGCGCGCTGCTGGCCTGTTCGGCCATCAACCAATCGACGAATTGTTGAATCAACGCCCCACGCCGTTTGCGTTGCGGCAGCACCACGTAATAGCCGAGGCGGGAGAGGGTGGTCTCGGCAATCGGCCGGCACAACAACCCCTGGGCCAGCAAGTTATCCACAAGGTGCCGCCAGCCAATCGCCACACCCTGACCGCCAATCGCCGCTTGAATCAGCAAGGTGTAGTTATCGAAACGCAGTTGCCCCGGCGCGGGCGGCGTGTTGATGCCGAGTTCGCGGAACAGACCGCTCCAGTCGAACCAGTTGCTGCTGTTCTCACCGCGCAAATGCAGCAGCGGAAACTCCAGCAGCGCCTGTGGCGGCAAGGGAAGGGTGCGATCCTTGAGCAATTGCGGACTGCACACCGGGAACACTTCTTCGCTGAACAGCCAGTGACTTTCGCCCTGTTTGAAGCGACCGTCGCCGAACAGTACGGCAACGTCGATATCCGGCCGGAGCATGTTGTGATTGCGCTCGCTGGTGACCAGGCTGACATCGACCTGCGGATTGGCTTCGTGAAAACGATGCAGACGCGGCATCAACCAGTACGCGGCGAAGGCGAAATCGGTGGCGACCTGCAGCACTTCATGTTGCTGTTGTGCGCTGATTGCGCCCAATCCTGCGTCGATATTCTGCAAACCGAGGGTGACTTGCTCGAAAAGGATCGAACCGACCTCGGTCAGCTCAATGCCTCGGTAGATCCGGTCGAACAGCCGTGTGCCGAGCTGTTCCTCCAGCCGTTTGATCTGCTGGCTGATGGCCGGTTGAGTGGTGCCGAGTTCTACCGCTGCAGCAGTAAAACTGCGATGACGGGCCGCCGCCTCGAAGGCGCGCAGCAGGTCCAGCGACAAATCACCGAGGGCTTCATACATAAGCTGTGCTTATCCTAGTCATTGTCCGGCGCGGGCTTTACCGGAGATTGCGTGGAATCCATGCTCGATCGCAGCAATGTCGCATAAATATTCACTATGGAATGCCGCGATCACATGAAGCGCAAGAACATTCTCTTCATCATGGCCGATCAAATGGCCGCGCCAATGTTGCCGTTCTACGGCCCGTCGCCAATCAAACTGCCGAATCTCAGCCGCCTCGCCGAACTGGGCGTGGTGTTCGATGCCGCGTATTGCAACAGCCCGCTGTGCGCGCCGTCGCGATTTACCCTGGTCAGCGGCCAGTTGCCGAGCAAGATCGGCGCCTACGACAACGCCGCCGATTTCCCCGCCGACATTCCGACCTACGCCCATTATCTGCGGCGCCTCGGTTACCGCACTGCGCTGTCGGGCAAGATGCATTTCTGCGGTCCCGATCAACTGCACGGTTACGAAGAACGCCTGACCAGCGACATCTACCCGGCCGATTATGGGTGGGCAGTGAACTGGGATGAGCCCGACGTGCGGCCGAGCTGGTACCACAACATGTCCTCGGTGTTGCAGGCCGGGCCGTGCGTGCGCACCAACCAGCTCGATTTCGACGAAGAGGTGGTGTTCAAGGCGCAGCAATACCTGTTCGACCACATTCGCGAGGACGGCGGCCAGCCGTTCTGCCTGACCGTGTCGATGACTCACCCACACGATCCGTACACGATTCCCAAGGCGTTCTGGGACTTGTACGACGATGCGGATATCCCGCTTCCCACAACACCGGATCAGCATTCACTCGATCCGCATTCCCAGCGTTTGCTCAAGGTCTACGATCTGTGGGACAAGCCGCTGCCTGTGGATAAGATTCGCGATGCGCGTCGCGCTTATTTCGGCGCCTGTAGCTATATCGACGCCAACGTCGGCAAACTCCTGCAAACCCTCGAAGATACCGGGCTGATCGATGACACCATCATCGTGTTCTCCGGCGACCACGGCGACATGCTTGGGGAAAAAGGCCTCTGGTACAAAATGCACTGGTTCGAGATGGCCGCGCGGGTGCCCCTGTTGATAAGTGCTCCAGGGCAGTTCAAATCCGGCCGCATCAGCGCTGCTGTGTCCACTGCCGACCTGTTGCCGACCTTCGTGGAGCTGGCCGGCGGCAGCCTGGAACCCGACCTGCCACTGGACGGCCGCTCATTGGTGCCGCATCTGCAAGGGCAGGGCGGTCATGACGAAGTGTTCGGCGAATACATGGCCGAAGGCACCGTCAGCCCGCTGATGATGATCCGGCGTGGCGCCTTCAAATTTATCTACAGCGAAACCGACCCTTGCCTACTCTTCGATGTGGATAACGATCCACGGGAGCAGGAAGAACTCAGCCAGTCACCGCAACATCGCCAGCTGTTCGACGATTTTCTCGCCGAAGCCCGGGCCAAATGGGACATTCCAGCGATCCACCGCGAGGTGCTCGAAAGCCAGCGGCGCCGGCGCTTCGTTGCCGACGCGCTGACTATCGGCAAGCTGAAGAGCTGGGATCACCAGCCGCTGGTGGACGCCAGTCAGCAGTACATGCGCAACCACATCGACCTCGATGACCTGGAGCGCAAGGCCCGTTATCCACAACCCTGCCAAAACCAATAACGTTAAGGGGAAGTCCATGGTCAAGTTATCCACAGTCGTGACGGTCAGCCTGCTGGCACTGGGCAGCGCATCCGCATTCGCCGAGAGTTGCGACACGGTGAAAATGGCCGATCCCGGCTGGAGCGACATCGCCGCGACCAACGCCATCACCGGGTTTCTGCTGGACGGCATGGGCTACAAGGCCAAGGTCGATACCCTCGCGGTGCCGATCACCTTCGGCGGCTTGAAGGATGGCCAGGTCGACGTGTTCCTTGGCAACTGGATGCCGGCGCAGCAGAGCTTCTACGACAAGTTCGTGGCCACCGGCGACGTCACGCAACTGGCGAAGAACCTCGACGGCACCGAATTCACCCTGGCCGTGCCGGACTACGTGTGGGACGCGGGTGTGCATAACTTTTCCGACCTGAACAAATTCGCCGACAAGTTCGAGCGCAAGATCTACGGCATCGGCTCCGGCGCGCCGGCGAACATTTCGCTGCAAGAGATCATCAAGAAGAACGACTTCGACATGGGTCAGTGGAAGCTGATCGAGTCCAGCGAACAGGCGATGCTTGCCGAAGTCTCGCGGGCGGTGAAGAAGCAGAAATTCGTCACCTTCCTCGGCTGGACTCCGCACCCGATGAACGTGCAGCTGAAAATGCATTACCTCAAGGGTGGCGAGAAGTACTTTGGCGACACGGGTAGCGTCTACACCCTGACTCGCAAGGGCTATGCCGAGGCCTGTCCGAATGTGGGTAAATTGCTGACCAATCTTTCGTTCACTCAGGAGATGGAGAACAGCGTCATGGCCGAGGTGGTGAACAAGAAGGTCAGCAATGCCGATGCGGTGAAGGCGTGGATCAAGGCGAATCCGGCGGTGCTGGACAAGTGGCTTGATGGTGTGAAAACCGTGGATGGCAAGGATGCGTTGCCGGCGGTTAAAGCCAAACTGTAACTGCGCGGGCCGATCGTTCCCACGCTCTGCGTGGGAATGCCGCCATGGACGCTCCGCGTCCCGAGCTGCGTACAATGCGCAAAATTTCACCCGAGAGGATTCATGGCCTTCCCCAGCCGCCGCTCACTGTTCCCCTTCCTGACCTGGCTGCCCCGGCAGACCCGCGCCAGCGTCGGGCGGGACCTGGTCGTCGGCCTCAGCGGCGCGATCCTCGCGTTGCCGCAGTCGATTGCCTACGCCCTGATCGCCGGCCTCCCACCCGAGTACGGCCTGTATGCCGCGATCATTCCAGTACTGATCGCCTGCCTGTGGGGCTCGTCCTGGCATCTGATCTGCGGCCCGACCGCGGCGATTTCGATTGTGCTGTTCGCCAGTGTCAGTCCACTGGCCGTGCCGGCGTCGCAGGACTACATCACCCTGATCCTTTTGCTGACGTTCCTCGCCGGGATTTTTCAGTATTTGCTCGGCCTGTTGCGCTTCGGCGCACTGGTGAACTTCGTCTCGCACTCGGTGGTGCTGGGGTTCACCCTCGGCGCGGCAGTGGTGATTGCCATCGGGCAATTGCCGAACCTGTTGGGGCTGGATCTGCCGGCCAAGGCGACGGCGCTGACCAGCCTGATGGACTTGCTGCGCCATCTCGGGGCTGTGGATAAACCCTCGCTCGTCCTGGGCGTCGCTACGGTGCTGGTTGGCGTATTGCTCAAACAACTGCTGCCACGCTGGCCGACGCTGTTGATGACTCTGGTGCTCGGCAGCCTGGTGGTGTGGCTGTGGCCGGCGATGTTTGGCCATGTTCAATTAGTCAGTGCCTTTGTCGGGCGCCTGCCGCCGTTCAGTGGGTTGCCGCTGGACATGGATCTAGTCCTGCGCCTGCTGCCGAGCGCGGTGGCGGTGGGCATGCTCGGGCTGGTCACCAGTCTGTCGATTGCCCGTTCGATTGCTGCGCGTTCCCAGCAATTGCTCGATGCCAATCAGGAGGTCCGCGCGCAGGGTCTTTCGAACATTGTCGGGGCGTTCTTTTCGGGATCGTTGTCCGCCGGTTCGTTCACCCGCTCCGGACTGAGCTATGAGGCCGGGGCCTGTTCACCGCTGGCCGGGGTGTTTTCGGCGTTGTGGGTGGCGCTGTTCGCGATTTTCGGCGCCGGGTTGATTTCCCACATTCCGATTCCGGCCATGGCCGGCAGCATTTTGTTGATCGCCTGGGGACTGGTGGATCATCGCGGCATTCGTGCGCTGCTGCGGGTCAGCCGGGCCGAGTTTGTGGTGATGGGCCTGACCTGCGTCGCCACGTTGCTGCTGGAATTGCAGACAGCGATTTACGCCGGGGTGCTGGCGTCGCTGTTTTTCTACCTCAAGCGCACTTCGCAGCCACGAGTGCAGCATTGGCGCGACGGCGAGGACGATGTGCTGCGGGTCGGCGGGTCGATCTTCTTCGGCGCCAGCCACTACCTGCAAGTGCGCCTGCAACGGATGCACGGCGCGCGGGTGGTGATCGAGGCGCAGCAGATCAACTTCATCGACTATTCCGGCGTGGAAATGCTGCATCAGGAAGCCCGGCGCCTGCTGCGCCAGGATCGCAGCCTGACCTTGCGTCAGGCGCGACCGCAGGTGGTGGAGGAGTTGCGCAAACTCGAAGGGCCGGAGAAATGCCCGATCCGCTTCGAGGACTGAAGGCCCCTTACAGCGCCAACTGCCGACGCAACTCCGCCAGAACCGGCGCCGTGTCGGGACGTACGCCACGCCACAGGAAAAAGGCTTCCGCCGCCTGTTCCGCCAGCATGCCCAAGCCATCCATCACCACACCCGCGCCATGCTCGCTGGCCCAGCAGCAGAACGCGGTCGGCTCCTTGCCATACATCATGTCGTAGCACAGGGTCTGGCCCGGTTCGATCAGGCTTTCTGCAATCGGCGGCACGTCGCCGGTGAGGCTGGCGGAGGTGGCGTTGATGATCACGTCCACCGGCTCGCGCAGCCAGTCGTAACCGCTGGCCGACACCGGCCCGAGGTCGCAGAACAGTTCGGCCAGCAACTCGGCCTTGTCCACCGTGCGGTTGGCGATGATCACCGAAGCCGGTTTCTCCGCCAGCAACGGCTCCAGCGCACCGCGTACCGCGCCACCGGCGCCGAGCAGCAGAATGCGTTTGCCGGTGAGGCTGAACCCGGCGTTGACCGTCAGATCGCGCACCAGCCCGGCGCCGTCGGTGTTATCACCGAGCAGGCTGCCGTCGGCGAGCTTGCTCAGGGTGTTCACCGCGCCCGCGCGTTGGGCACGGTCGGTCAGGCTGTTGGCCAGGCGGTAGGCGTCTTCCTTGAACGGTACAGTCACGTTGGCACCGCGACCTTCCTGGAAAAAGGCCGTGGCGCAGCCGGAAAAATCGTCGAGCGGCGCCAGCAGGATGCTGTAGTCGAGGCTCTGCCCGGTCTGTTCGGCGAACAGTTTGTGAATCATCGGCGACTTGCTGTGGCCGATCGGGTTACCGAAAACGACGTAACGATCCATCGGAAATCCTCAGGCCTGGGCCAGCCAGTCGCGATCTTGCAAGAAGTAGTCGGTCAGGCGTGCTTCTTCGCTGCCCGGCTCGGCTTTCCAGTCATAGGCCCAACGCACTTGCGGCGGCAGCGACATCAGGATCGACTCGGTGCGACCGCCCGACTGCAGGCCAAACAGGGTGCCACGGTCATAGACCAGGTTAAACTCGACGTAGCGACCGCGACGGAACTCCTGGAACTCACGCTGCCTGGCGGTGAACGTGTCGTTCTTGCGACGCTGCACGATCGGCAGGTAAGCGTCGATGTACGCATCGCCGATGGCACGCATGAAGGCGAAGCTGGTGTCGAAGTCCCACTCGTTCAGGTCATCGAAGAACAGACCGCCGATGCCGCGTGGTTCGTGGCGATGCTTGATGTGGAAATAGGTGTCGCACCAGGCCTTGTAGCGCGGATAGACGTCCGGGCCGAACGGCGCGCAGGCCTGTTCGGCAACGCGGTGCCAGTGGATGCAGTCTTCTTCGTTGCCGTAGTACGGCGTCAGGTCGAAACCGCCGCCGAACCACCAGACCGGCTCTTCACCTTCCTTTTCGGCGATGAAAAAGCGCACGTTGGCGTGGGACGTCGGCACATGCGGGTTGTGCGGGTGGATCACCAGCGACACGCCGAGGGCTTCGAAACCACGACCCGCCAGTTCCGGCCGATGAGCGCTGGCGGACGGTGGCAGACCGCTGCCGAAGACGTGGGAAAAGTTGACGCCGCCCTTTTCGATCACCGCGCCGTTCTCGATCACCCGGGTGCGACCGCCACCGCCGGCCGCACGGGTCCAGGCGTCTTCGACGAAGCGCGTGCCGCCGTCTTCGGATTCCAGGGCCGCGCAGATGCGGTCTTGCAGGTCGAGCAGATAGGCCTTTACGGCGTCGGTGCGGGTCGTCATGGCATCACCTTGGATCGGGCATCGCCCCGTGGGCGAGGGGGCGGCGCAAATGGGCGCGTAGCATAACATCGCAGGCCGGCACGCCGCAGTTGACGAAGATCAAGCAGGGGAGTTCGATAGGGGCCTTCCAAATCGTCCCAAGGAGTAGGCAGATGGCCAAGCGAATCCAGTTCCGCGCCCATGGCGGCCCCGAAGTGCTCGAATACGTTGACTACCAGCCCGCCGAACCCGGCCCGCAGCAGGTTCGCGTGAGCAACAAGGCCATCGGCCTGAACTTCATCGACACCTACTACCGCAGCGGTCTCTACGCGCCACCGGCATTGCCGTCGGGAGTAGGGGCGGAGGGCGCCGGCATCGTCGAGGCGGTGGGCAGCGCCGTCACCCGGTTCAAGGTCGGCGACCGCGTAGCTTATGGCAGCGGCCCGCTGGGCGCGTACAGCGACGTGCACGTCCTGCCGGAAGCGAATCTGGTGCACCTGCCGGACGCCATCAGCTTCGAAACCGCCGCCGGCGTGATGCTCAAGGGCCTGACCGTGCAGTACCTACTGCGTCAGACCTATGAACTCAAGGGTGGCGAAACCATTCTGTTCCACGCGGCGGCCGGCGGCGTCGGTCTGCTCGCCTGCCAATGGGCGAAAGCGCTGGGAGTGAAGCTGATCGGCACCGTCAGCTCGCCAGCCAAAGCCGAACTGGCCAAGGCCCACGGCGCCTGGGAAACCATCGATTACAGCCACGAAAACGTCGCCCAGCGGGTGCTGGAATTGACCGACGGGAAAAAAGTCCCGGTGGTGTACGACGGCGTCGGCAAGGACACTTGGCCGGCCTCGCTGGACAGCGTGGCGCCTCGCGGTCTGCTGGTGAGCTTCGGCAACGCCTCGGGCGCGGTAGACGGGGTGAACCTTGGGATTCTGGCGGCGAAAGGCTCGCTGTACGTCACCCGGCCGACGCTCGCGACCTACGCCAACAACGCCGAAAACCTGCAACGCATGGCCGATGAGCTGTTCGGGATGATCACCAGCGGCAAGCTGAAAGTGGATATCAGCCAGCGTTATTCGCTGGCTGACGCGGCGAAAGCGCAGACCGAGTTGTCGGCGCGACGCACCACTGGCTCTACCGTTCTGCTGCCCTGACCACAGACTTCTCCTGCCAATCGTCATGACTTGGCCGGTGTCTGTTCCAACGTCACAAAAAACGGTGTCTTGCCAGTCAGAGTCGTTTCAAATGCCTGACGGGCAAGACGCTTCACCTCCAGCCCCAATACACCGGGCAGACTGAGCAATGCGCTCGCTTGCCCTTCGACCTGCAACGCACCTTCGATGAAGGTATGCGCGACGGCAGTCAGTCTGTCCTCGGCGATAACCAGACGCATGTGCGCTCCACCGGCCTGTCGATCGATCTGCACCTGGACATCCGCAGTGTCCAACTCAGGCAGGATCTGCCGAAGTACGTGCAATACCTGCGACTGAGTGATGATCGCCCCACCCAGTTTGATCGATGTTTCGACCCTCCCATCAAGGGCCAGAACCGGCATGGAGCTGCCACAGGCACAATTCTTCACCGTGCGCAGGATTCGCCCCCGATCCCCGATCCTGTAGCGAAACAGCGGCGCATGATCGGGCAGCAGGGGCGTCAGCAGAAACTCACCGGTCTCTTCTTCTGCCACGGCCTGCAGGGTCAGGGGATCAACCACTTCGACCAGCATCGCGTCGGCGTGCAAATGATAAAAACCGTGTTCAAGGTGGGCACACTGAAAGCCGATGGGACCCGTTTCCGTCGAGCTGTAGCCCAATGAGCGAATTTTCAGCTTCGGCCAATCCCGGGCCAATTGGTCGCGCAGCGTTTTACTGCAGGGTTCTCCAATGTAGTAAAGCCACCTCAGACTGCCCAACTGTTCTGAACCAACGTTTTCATGATTGAACAAGGCGGCGGCGAAGGAAGGGGTGCACATCAGCGCATCGGCCGCGTGCGACCGAATCAGCTCGGCAATGCGCTGAACACCCATCTGTGAGCCGGCGGGCAACAAGCGTGCGCCAATGTGCTGGACGATGGCTGTCGCGTAGTGAAATGCACCCTGCATTTCACCGGCCGTCAGGCAGTTGATGACCACCTCCGGATGCTCGTCCGTCATACCAAACATCCGCGCCCCCAGAGGCACGATCGCGGCGTTGAACGCCCAGGAATGAGTGATCTGTTTGCGATTGCCGGTGCTCCCTCCCGAGGTCAGGGTCAGGCCGCCACCTGGAGCTCGGTGCGACGCATCGCCGAGTGCGGAAAACAGCCCACCGCCGAACTCGTCTTCCACTGCCAGAACCGGCAGTCGATGCAGATCAGCCAATGTCTGCACCTCCAGGATCCGGGGATACAGCGCGCGGAACCACGGCAGAGCGCGCGCGTGAGCCAATTTTTGTGCAAGCGCCTCGGCTGATAAATCCATCAGTGGATCATTGCTCATTAGCCCATCCTCCCTGACGAATGCCCAACTCGTCGAATCCGCTATGGACGGCACTCGCCAGAGATTCCAACTGGTGCTGACTGTGGCTCGCGCTGACGGCCAGACGCAAAATCGCCTCGCCCTTGGCCACTACCGGAAACAGTGCGGTAGTGACCGCCATGCCCTGCCGACGCAAATGCTGCGCCAGACAGATCGCGTCTCTCTCGGCCCCGACGCGGATGAAACGAATGGGGGACTCGACCTGATGATTGCCCAGCACCGGCCCAAGCAAACCGTCGATCACGGTGATATTTCGCCACAGGCCAGCCTGCAATCGACCCAGCTCCGGCGACAGGTGGATTTTCCCGGAGGCAACTGCCGCGCCCACTCCAGCCATGGAAAGGGGGCCGCCGAACGTATAGGTCGAGGCGTGGCTGCGTATCAGCTCGGCATCGGCTGCCGTACGCACGGTGATCGCGCCACCGGTTGCACCGAATGCCTTGGACAGCGACGACAGAAGGATCAGCCGACCGCGCAGCCGTTCTTCAGCAGCGGCCAATGCATACCCACCCCCTGCCACTCCGTGGATCGAAGTGCCGTGGGCATCATCCGCATAGAGATAACCGTCAAAACGCTCCGCCAGTTGCAACAGGCGGTTGACCGGATACACACCGCGCATCGAGCCAATGCTGTCGGTCAGGATGATGGGCGTGTTACCCGCTGCGACCGCCGCCAGACACGCATCCTCTACTTGCTCCACATCACTGCAATCGCAGCGCTGTACCGGACCGAACTGCCAGAGAATGCCTTGCAGGACTTGCATCGAAGCATGCGCTGCACGGTCAACAATCCAGCAGGGGCCACGACGCATGGGGTAGGAGGGCATCTCGCCGGAACCGAGCAGCGGCAGGCAGCCAAGATGCGCACTGCCTACCGAATTGAAGGTCACCGTATGTCCCTGAAATATCCGGCTCAGTAGTTCATCCAGCTCACGCATGGGAGGCAGCAGGACTCGGGTTCGCGCGGCTGCGAACTGCACGCCGAAGGCTTCGGCGGCGCTCACGGCTCCGTAAACCAAGCGTGGATCAAACTCCAGCCCCAGGTAAGAACATGAGAGAAACTCCGTCAGCCGTTCGCCGCTGTCGAGTTCGATCTCTTTGCCTTCACGCTTGACCAGTTTCAGACCGTTCAGCCCGGCATCGAATAACTGCTGTTGATCATCACGAGATTGCCGGACACGGTTTTTGACCCAGTTGACGGTCGGTTGAAAGGTGTTCATCGGGATACCTGCATCGCAGTTGTCCGGCGATAAACCTGCACACGCCAGAGCTGGGTTTTTTCTTGTGCGATCTCTGCCTGGTACTGATGGGTGATATCGCAGAAGCCTGCACAATCGGGTTGAACCACATGTAAATGGCCACGCATGACCACCCGTGCGTTTTCCACCAGCACTGGTGCCAGACGCTGCAGAACATGGGTACCGGCCGTTTCGGGCATGAAGGAGGGCACGTCGGACAGAGATACGAAATCGATACCCGTTTCCCCGGCAACACAGTCGAGGATGTCAGCCTGCACAATGCGTAATTCACATTGCTTAAGCCCCTCACGGGCGTGCTGGAAAATCTGCGGATCGCACTCCAGCGGGAAACCTTGCGGATAGCGCAGTTCACCGAAAAACAGCATTTGCAGGAAAAAGCTCTCCCGGACCACCTGAGAGGTGAACAGCCTGTGGAAAATTTCCAGATAGGCCGCACGGGAACTGATACCAAGGTTGTTGGGTGGAAAGGCGCCTTTGTACAACAGCGAATTGAGTACTGCTGCGTTGCCCAGCAAAGCGATCACGGCCTTCCAGCGCTTGAGTGGAAAGCGCTTTCGGTAATATTCGGTTTGTTCTTCAAGGCAGCCGTACTGAAAAATGCCCCGGCCCGCCTTGCCGGTAAACAGTCCGGTGATCTTCGCCAGCCGCTTCAGAGTCTGCTCGAATGCGCCCATGTAGATCGGCGCGTCCCATTGCCTGGACTGGAATAACCCGAACAACCAGCGCCGATCCGCGGGCGGCAAAATCAATTGCTGAAAAATGGATCGGCGCCGTGCTCTGAGACTTTCCATCCGATAGCCCATGAACTCCATGAACGACTCATGATCGGTCTGCTCCAGCAACGCCAGACGCAACCGGGTGAACGCCAGTTGCGGCGCACTGATGTCGCTACAGGTCATGCGTAACGGATTTGCGGCCAGCAGCGGCAACAGGCGCCCGCCGCATCCGGCAATACCCAGCACGTGTCGGGAATGCGTGGGCAGGATCGCGTACTCAAGCGCGGTGTCTTCATCCCCCAGCGTGTAGTTGAGCTGGTCGAAATAGTCAGCCATGTCTGCCTCCAGCCACCTGATATGAACATGGGCGTGAGGTCTTCATTGGTTGTCCAGGGCGTGGAGGAAGTCATAACGGGGCGCCAGCCCGTTTTGCCAGGCTTCGTACTGCTCATATACGGCCTCAAGCATGTTGCCCGTCAGGCGCAGGCTGGTTTCCATGACGGTGGCAACGGCATCCCAATCGTCCTGACGCTTGCAGGTGCGCTGCAGCATGAGTTTGATTTCGTTGAAGTGCTCGATATCGATGTCGGAATGTGCAACGAAGAACGTCAGCTGAGCCGGTTTCAGCTCCAGCGTTTCACTCAGACGGTTAATAAGTGGCGTAATGAACTGGTAGGCATTTTCTGCCCAATAACTATAACCCAGTCGCTGTAACGGATTACCGGTAAAGGAAATCCAGTACAAATAGGCAATCAGTACTTCAGTCTCTGGAAGTGCAGATGGAATATCGAACACTTCATGCTTCAGACCAAGGCTCATGACATCGTGCAATGCCATCTTTTCATGACCGACTTCCTGTGCCGCATGTTCAAAACAGAACTTTGCATACACCGGATTATCTGCATGCCGCACACCCACCAATCCTTGATTTCGCGCATTGTGTGCCGTGTAGTGAAAGGTTTCGATCATGTAGATCGCATATAGCGCTCTGGAAACACCACCTTCGCGAATGGCTTTTACCAGCCGCGAATTCTCCAGAATATCGGCCCATGACTTTTCGAATTCGCTCATCGAGCAGGCTCAACTGTTGGTTAAAACTGAGGGGCGCATTCATCAAGGTGCTTCTCCGATGGGTTGGCGAGCAGGTGGATGGGTTGTTGAAGTGCGGCGAAAATCTGCTGCCATTGAGCTGAAAGCAGCCAGTAATCACCACGCTTGCGGTGTTCGATGTGCAGAGCGTCGGTGGTGATCGGCGTCAGGCCGAAGCGCTGGAAGAATCGCCGTTGCGGTGATCGGCAGAGGGCGGTGACGCCTTCATGACCGTGCCTGATCGCCCATTCCGTGGCAGCCGCCAGCAGGCCGTTGACCGACATCGGGAACTGATTTTGCGAGTGACTGATCAAGCGGCTGAACTCGACATGGCGCGATAGCGCCACCGTGGGAGAAAGCTGCTGTTGCGCCAGTGATGCCCATTCAAATGGCGCAGGCGTGACTCTCAATACAGCCATGGGTCTGTCGTGCAGATACAGCAAAAAGTGAGTACTGCGCGAGGCAATTGCCAAGTGTGTTTCAAATAATCTGGCTTTGGGTGTCAGCATGTAGTGCTGCAATCGCAGTCGAAAATGACGAGCAACAAACTGTTCAAACTCTCGAATATCCGAACCTGCCTCAAGAATAACGATGCGATAACTTTCATAGCGACTTTTCAAGGTCGCCTGTAATGCCTGCAGACAGTCCGTTAATTGCAAATACCTGATATCCATTTCCTCTCCGCAGCCGTTAACTTTTCGAAGTTTTCTGAGCGCGTTGAAATAATGAATGTTTTTAGAAAAATCGCTACTGTGCGGCTTCTGAGAATAACGTCGGAAAAATTACAACAAATGAATACTTACCGATTCATCTGACATAGAAAGGAAAAATTCAAACCGAAAAACCGGTCTGTATTTTTAGTTACTTGAAGGAAAAATCGCAGGCGCGCGTAGTACTCCTCGCCATAAAAGCCGAGGAGTACTCACAGAATTAACCAAGGGTAATATCAGGACGGGCGCACAACCCTGCCGCTCGCCAGATCGCGAATCAGGCTCGGGTTCTTGCGCCCGCCGAGCATTCCGCCCAACACCAGATCGACCTGGCCCCGGAAATACTGCTCGACCCGCAAGCGACTCTTCGCCGCCGGCCGGCCTTGCGGGTTGGCCGATGTCGAGATCAACGGCCCCACCAGCGAGCACAAGTCCCGCACCTGCGGATGATCGCTGACCCGCAGCGCCACGGTGTCGTGCACCCCGGTCACCCATTCCGGCAACAGGTTCTGATGTGGCACCAGCCAGGTGTTCGGCCCCGGCCAGGTACTGGCCATTCGGTCGATCCAGTCCTGAGGAAAATCCTCGAACAGGAAGTCGAACTGACGAATGTTGTCGGCGACCAGGATCAACCCCTTGTCCACCGAACGGTTCTTGATCGCCAACAGGCGATCCACCGCTTCTTCATTCCATGGATCGCACCCCAGCCCCCAGACGGCTTCGGTTGGATAGGCAATCACCGCCCCGGCGCGAATCTCTCGTGCGGCTTGTTGCACACGCCAACTGTTGACCATGAAAAACTCTCCGCAAACAGGTTTCGCGCAGTTTACCGATCTTCAATGTAAAACCTAGCTTACCCGCGCAAACCAGCGACCGTTTTCGCATACTGCACGGCCCTCCATCTCCAGTTCGGTCAATGCCGCCAGCACTTTGGGTAGCGCCCAGCCACTGCTGTCGGCCAACCCCTCGCTGGTATGAGGTGCGGCGTGCAACAGCCGCAACAACGGGTTTTCGGTACTCGGTGCGATTGCGGACACCGACAGGTGCTGCCAGCCGCGCAAGGCTTCCAGAATATGTTCGATGGTTTCCACCAGCACCGCGCCATCGCGGATCAGTTGATGACAACCGCGCGCGCCGGGGTGGTGGATCGAGCCCGGAATCGCGTACACCTCTCGCCCCTGCTCCGCCGCCAATCGAGCGGTGATCAACGAACCGCTGGCCACGCTGGCCTCGACCACCAGTACGCCGAGAGACAAACCGCTGATGATCCGGTTACGTCTGGGGAAGTTGCTCGCGGTCGGCCCGGCGTCCAGTGGAAACTCCGAAATCACCGCACTGCCCGAGGCAATCATCGTGTCCGCCAGCCGCCGGTTGCGCTGTGGATAAAATTTTTCCAGACCGGTGCCCAGCACGCCGACGGTTTGCCCGCCGACGTCGAGCGCAGCTTGATGAACAGCGGCATCGATGCCCAGCGCCAGGCCACTGGTGATGACAAAACCGGCCCCGGCCAGGCTGCGGGCAAACGCTGTGGCGGTGTCCATGCCCGGGCGCGAAGCGCGGCGACTGCCGACCACCGCCAGTTGTGGTTTTTCCAGGATCAGCGGGTCACCGGCAACAAACAGCAGCGGTGGCGGATCGGCAATCTGTGCCAGCAATGCCGGGTAGTCCGGCTGGTCCCACATCAGCAAATGCTGGCCCGGGTGCTCTAGCCAGGCCAATGCGTGGCTCGCGCCGTCACGCACTTCAGGACAGCGGCGCGCTTCGGCACTTGTCACCGGCAACCCCAACGAACGCCAGGCACTGGCCGGCGCGCTGATGGCCTTGGAGGCGGAGCCGAACGCTTCGAGCAATCGGGCAAAACGTTTCGGGCCGATTTCCGGCAGGCGGTGCAGACGCAAACGCGCTTCCAGTTCCGCTGGGGAAACCGGCGTACAGACAGGCATCATCATGGATCATCCTTGATCGTTATAAGCCCCGAACCTTTCGGAACAAGCTGTGGATAACTCTGTTGATAACTTGTGAAGCCAGCTAAGGATTTCGCACCTTGTCCAACACCGCCAGCGAGCGCGATGCGTTCAATACCAGGCCGTAACTGAGTTTGTCGTAGGTGCGGAACACCATCAGCAATCCGGCGCGCTCATCGGGGATTTTCAACGGCTGGCCGGTGATCCGGTCACGCACGGTTTCCCCGGTTTTCATCACCACCAGCACGTTGCCCTCGGCCAGGCCGTCGCGCTTGCCCTTGTTCAGGGTTACCACGTCCATTGCGCCGATCTGCGTGACGCCACGCGGCACATCAATGATCAGACCGTTGATGTCGGTGGTGGGCGCGCTGGGCATGAAGGTCGAGTTGATCGAGCGTTCTTCGCCGCTGAACAGACGGTCGCCGAGGCGCACTTCCTGGGTCGTGCGTTGCAGGGCGAGGGTGGCGACGTCGCCCTCGGTGGCGACGATCTCACCGCCGCCGATGTCGTCGGCGTTGATCCCCAGAAACTCCTTGCTCTGCGGATCGGTGTAAACCTTGCCCTGGCGGAAGATGCCGTAGACCGGCTGATTCGGGTCGAAATGGCCACGGGCGAAGATCCGGTCGCCGGTGCCGCTGAGCACGCGTTCGGCATCGCCCGCGACGATGTACGGCGCCTTGTCGAAGTCCTCGACCTTGTCGACGATGCGGTTGCTCAGCAGAAAGCTGTTGATGGATTTCAGCGGAATGCTCGGAATCGCCTCGGCCACCGGGCTGCTGCGGATCCGTGGCGAGAGCTTGATGGTGCCGCGCGACGCCCCGCGATTGAGGGTCAGGCGGGGCTGACCGTTGACGTAACTGAGCGTCAGCGTGTCGCCCGGATAGATCAGGTTGGGGTTTTCGATCTGCGGATTGGCCCGCCACAACTGCGGCCACTGCCAGGGTTCGCGCAGATACTTTCCGGAGATGTCCCAGAGTGTGTCCCCCGAAACCACCGTGTATTGCTGTGGAAAACCTTCCTTGAGTTGCACTTGCCCGTGCGCGGTACCGGCCGAGGCCAGAAACAGCAGGGCGAGTAGTGATTTCCTCATGCGGTGAATCCCTTTATCATGTGCGTTCGCGTGAAACGCCAGAGCCCCCGTGGCTCGCTCCCTGCTCTATGCTGAAAAGCAAGGAGCTACGTTTCACAACGGTAGCCTGCATCTTCGGACCCGCCAGGCCATCGCCCGACTTTACCTCACACGTGCAGCAATCAAGCTTATGGCCATTTTGAACATCCTCGAATTTCCGGACCCGCGTCTGCGCACTATCGCCAAGCCTGTGGCTGTAGTGGACGACGAAGTGCGTCAGCTGGTCGATGACATGTTTGAAACAATGTATGAAGCGCCGGGCATCGGCCTTGCCGCGACCCAGGTCAACGTGCACAAACGTATCGTCGTGATGGACCTTTCCGAAGACCGCACCGAACCCCGGGTGTTCATCAACCCCGAGTTCGAACCGCTGACCGACGAAATGGAGCAATACCAGGAAGGCTGCCTCTCGGTGCCGGGTTTCTACGAAAACGTCGACCGCCCGCAGAAGGTCAAGATCAAGGCTCTGGACCGTGACGGCCAGCCTTACGAACTGATCGCCGAAGGCCTGCTCGCGGTGTGCATCCAGCACGAATGCGACCACCTCAACGGCAAGTTGTTCGTCGACTACCTGTCCACGCTCAAACGCGACCGGATCAAGAAGAAACTGGAAAAGCAGCACCGCCAGAACGCTTGATGCCCCTCTCCAAAGGCTTGCTGCGGCAAGCCTTTTTCTTTTTATGAGATTCCCCCCATGACTGAGCCACTGCGCATCGTTTTTGCCGGTACCCCGGAATTCGCCGCCGAACACCTCAAGGCCCTGCTGGATAGCCCTTACGAGATCGTCGCGGTCTACACCCAACCGGATCGTCCGGCCGGTCGTGGGCAAAAACTGATGCCGAGCCCGGTCAAACAGCTCGCCCTGGAAAATAATATCCAGGTGTTGCAGCCGCCGACTCTGCGCAACGCTGACGCTCAGGCCGAGCTCGCAGCCTTGAAGCCTGACTTGATGGTGGTGGTCGCCTACGGCCTGATCCTGCCGCAAGTGGTGCTGGATATTCCACGTTTGGGCTGCATCAACAGCCACGCTTCCCTGCTGCCACGCTGGCGCGGTGCGGCGCCGATCCAGCGCGCTGTCGAAGCAGGCGACGCCGAGAGCGGCGTGACCGTGATGCGCATGGAGGCGGGCCTGGACACCGGGCCGATGCTGCTTAAAGTCGTGACCCCGATCAGCGCTGACGACACTGGCGGCAGCCTCCACGACCGCCTCGCCGAAATGGGCCCGCCAGCCGTCGTGCAAGCGATTGCCGGTCTGGCCGCCGGCACCCTGGAAGGCGAAGTGCAGAACGATGACCTCGCCACCTATGCGCACAAACTGAACAAGGACGAGGCGCGCATCGACTGGAGCCGTCCGGCCGTCGAGCTGGAACGTCTGGTCCGCGCCTTCAACCCATGGCCGATCACCCACAGCACGCTCAACGGCGAAGCGCTGAAAGTGCTGGCGGCGACACTGGCCGAAGGCAAAGGCGCACCGGGCACCATTCTCGGCGCCGGCAAGGACGGTCTACTGGTCGCCTGTGGCGATCAGGCACTGTGCCTGACCCGCCTGCAATTGCCCGGCGGCAAGGCGTTGAACTTCAGCGATCTGTTCAACAGCCGTCGTGAGAAATTCGCCACCGGCACGGTACTGGGCGCTGCGGTGGACGCGCAATGAACCCGCGTCTGGCCGCCGCCAAGGCACTCGCCGCCGTCCTGAGCGGCAAGGCTTCGCTCAACAGCTCCCTGCCAACGCAACTGGATAAGGTCGAGGATCGCGATCGCGGTTTCACCCAGGATCTGGCCTTTGGCACCGCCCGCTGGCAGCCGCGTTTGTCGGCGCTGGCGGAGAAGCTGCTGCAGAAGCCGTTCAAGGCTGCCGACGCCGATGTCGAGGCGCTGTTGCTGGTGGGTCTGTATCAATTGCTCTACACCCGCGTCCCGGCTCACGCCGCCATCGGCGAAACCGTCGGTTGCGCCGACAAGCTGAAAAAGCCGTGGGCCAAGGGCCTGCTGAATGCCGTACTGCGCAACGCCCAACGCGAACATGAGGCGATCTTCGCCGAACTGGAGCGCGATCCGGTGGTGCGCACCGCCCACCCGCGCTGGCTGCAAAAATCCCTGAAGGCCTTCTGGCCTGAGCAATGGGAAGCCATCTGCGAGGCCAACAACGCGCATCCGCCGATGATCCTGCGGGTCAACCGCCGTCATCACAGCCGCGACGCCTACCTCGGTCTGCTGACTGAAGCGGGTACCGCCGCGCAGCCATGCACTTTCAGCCGCGACGGCATCGTCCTCGACGCTGCCGCCGACGTGCGCAGCCTGCCCGGCTTCACCGAAGGCTGGATCAGCGTGCAGGACGAAGCCGCGCAACTGGCCGCCGACCTGCTCGATCTCGCGCCGGGCCAGCGAGTGCTGGACGCCTGCTGCGCACCGGGCGGCAAGACCTGCCACATCCTCGAAGCCGAACCGGCGCTGGCCGGTGTGGTGGCGGTGGACCTGGAAGCCAAGCGTCTGGTGCGGGTGAAGGAAAACCTCGAACGCCTCGGTCTGAGCGCCGAACTGATCGCCGCCGACGGTCGCGACACGGCCGCGTGGTGGGACGGCAAACCGTTCCAGCGCATCCTGCTCGATGCGCCGTGCTCGGCGACTGGCGTGATCCGTCGTCATCCGGACATCAAGCTGACCCGCCAGGCCGACGACATCGCCGCCCTCGCGCAACTGCAAGGCGAACTGCTCGACGCCATGTGGAAAACCCTCGAAGTCGGCGGCATCCTGCTCTACGCCACCTGCTCGACCTTGCCGACCGAGAACACCGAAGTCATCGCCGCGTTCCTTGAGCGCACGCCGGGCGCCCGGGAGCTGGATCTGGCCACGCAGGCCGGGATCAAACAACCTCATGGCCGCCAATTGCTGGCCCAGCAGGGTGGGCATGACGGGTTCTACTACGCCAAGCTGATCAAGATCGCTGCCGCGCGCGGCTAAACGGATTCAATGGAGTGACGGGTTGAAAATCATCATCCTCGGTGCAGGGCAGGTCGGCGGTTCGCTGGCTGAACATCTGGCCAGCGAAGCCAACGACATCACCGTGGTCGACACCGATGGCGACCGTCTGCGCGACCTTGGCGACCGTCTCGATATCCGCACCGTGCAGGGCCGTGGTTCGCTGCCGAGCGTGCTGCGTCAGGCCGGTGCCGACGACGCCGACATGCTGGTGGCGGTGACCAACAGCGACGAAACCAACATGGTCGCCTGTCAGGTTGCCCACACGCTGTTCCACACCCCGACCAAGATCGCCCGGGTACGCGAAGCTTCGTACCTGACCCGCGAGGAGCAACTGTTCCAGAACGAAGCGATTCCGGTCGACGTGCTGATCAGCCCCGAACAAGTGGTCACCAACTACATCAAGCGCCTGATCCAGCATCCCGGCGCCTTGCAGGTGATCGACTTCGCCGAGGGCCAGGCGCAACTGGTGGCGGTGCGTGCCTATTACGGCGGGCCGCTGGTGGGTCAGCAACTGCGTCAGTTGCGCGAACACATGCCGAATGTGGAAACCCGGGTAGCAGCAATCTTCCGCCGTGACCGTCCGATTCTTCCTCAGGGCGACACGGTGATCGAGGCGGACGACGAAGTCTTCTTCATCGCTGCCCGTGAGAACATTCGCGCCGTAATGAGCGAAATGCGCCGCCTTGACGAAACCTACAAACGCATCGTCATCGCCGGCGGCGGGCAGATCGGCGAACGCCTGGCCGAGGCCATCGAAAGCCGTTACCAGGTGAAGATCATCGAGATGAACCCGGCGCGCTGCCGCTACCTCTCCGATACCCTCGACAGCACCGTGGTGCTGCAAGGCAGCGCGTCGGATCGCGACCTGCTGCTGGAGGAGAACATCGCCGACGCGGACATCTTCCTGGCGCTGACCAACGATGACGAAGCCAACATCATGTCGTCGCTGCTGGCCAAGCGCCTGGGGGCGAAAAAGGTGATGACGATCATCAACAACCCGGCCTACGTCGACCTGATTCAGGGCGGTGACATCGACATCGCCATCAGCCCGCAACTGGCGACCATCGGCACCTTGCTGGCCCACGTGCGGCGGGGCGATATAGTCAGCGTGCACTCGTTGCGCCGGGGCGCAGCCGAAGCCATCGAGGCTGTTGCCCATGGCGACTCGAAGTCGAGCAAGGTCATCGGCAAGGCCATCGAAAACATTGCCCTGCCGCCGGGCACCACCATCGGCGCGATCATCCGCGATGAAGAAGTGATCATCGCCCACGACGACACGGTGATCGCTGCCGGCGATCATGTGATCCTGTTCCTTGTGGATAAAAAGCACATTCGCGATGTGGAGAAGCTGTTCCACGTGGGACTGAGTTTCTTCTGACCGACCAAGAGGCGAGACCGATGATCGACTCCCTGGAAAAAATGCTCGCCAAGGGTGTGGATAACTCATTGCTGCGCTTCGGCCTGGGCAAGGGTTATCTGGATCTGGGGGAAAACGCGAAGGCGGCCGAGCATTTCCAGCGTTGCGTCGGCTTCGATCCGAAGTATTCAGCGGCGTGGAAACTGTTGGGCAAGGCGCACCTGGCGCTGGGTGATCTGGCGGCTGCGCGGCAGTCCTGGGAGCAGGGACTGGAAGCGGCCCGGGCCCATGGCGACAAGCAGGCGGAGAAGGAAATGACAGTGTTTCTGAAGAAGCTCGAACGGCAGAAGCCGTAACGGCTGTGGATAACCCTTGTTGTCAGGTTATCCACAATTGCACATCGCCGATCAGTACCAACGCGCCTCACCCGGCGGGCGCTTCTTGAAGCGTTTCATGCTCCACATGTACTGGCTCGGATAAGCCGCCACATAACGCTCGACCACCTGACTCATCGCTGCGCAGGAGGTTTCGGTGTCGGTGCTGTACATCGCTTCCGGCGCGGCTTCCAGAATCACCTTGTAGCCGGAACCGTCCGGCAGACGCAGGGCATGCAGGAACACGCCGACAGCCTTGCCGCCAGCGAGCATGTTCGGCACGAACTTGCTGGTCAGGGCCTGGGTGGCGAAGAACGGTACGAAGATCCCGGCGGATTCAGCTGGCTCCGGGTCCGCCGGAATCCCCACCTGACCGCCCTTGCGCACTTCCTTGATGACGCTGAGGATGCCTTCCTTGGTTGACGCCGCCACACGGTTGCCCAGTTGCACCCGCTGTTTGCGCAGCAATTCATCCACAGCCTTGAGCTTCGGCGGACGGTAGAAAATGATCGGTTTGCACTGGCTGCAATAAAAGTGGTTGAGCACTTCCCAGTTGCCGAGGTGGCTGGTGATGCCGACCACGCCTTTGCCCGATGCCAGCGCATCCTTGAGGATGTCGAGACCTTCGACTTCGCGCACCAGGTCGATGGAACGCTGGGCCGGCCAGATCCAGGCGCAGGCGCTTTCGGTCAGGGACTTGCCGATGTCTTTCAGGCTCTGGCCCACCAGACGCTCACGTTCGGCCGGGTCCATCTGTGGAAAACATTTGGCGAGGTTGATCCGCACCACATCGCGGGAACGGTTGGGGGTTTTCCACATGATCCAGCCGATCGCCGAACCCACGGCCTGCACGGCCCGCCACGGAAGCAGGGCAAACAGCCGCAGAGCGCCAACCAGCATGGCGCCTTTAAACTTTTCCACAGGTCACTCCTGATCTTGTGCTGTGCGCGAAGCGGCCATTCTAACCGGCGTTGACGAGCTGCGCGTAGCGGTCGCAGTCCTGGGTGTGATCCATGACCATGCCCGAGGCCTGCATCAGCGCGTAGCAGATGGTTGGGCCGACAAAGGTGAAACCGGCCTTTTTCAGGCCTTTGCTCATGGCCACGGCCTGCGGGGTAATGGCCGGGACTTCGCTGCGATCCTTGAAATGATTGATCACAGGCTGGTTATCCACAAACGACCAGAGGAAGGCCACCGGATCTTCCAGCGCCAGCCACGCCTGGGCGTTGCGCCGGGCGGCGTTAAGTTTGAGGCGGTTGCGGATGATCCCCGGATCGAGCATCAAGTCATCGATTTCCG
Source organism: Pseudomonas sp. 91RF (assembly GCF_003576265.1). NCBI lineage: Bacteria > Pseudomonadati > Pseudomonadota > Gammaproteobacteria > Pseudomonadales > Pseudomonadaceae > Pseudomonas > Pseudomonas sp. 91RF. Next base: position 35,781 of record NZ_QWFC01000051.1, on the reverse strand, counting down.
CGTCGCTCATCTGCGCCACGCGCTGTACGTCGAAGCCGTACAACACCTCGCGATATCGCTCGCGCTTGCGCAGCACGGTGATCCACGAAAGCCCGGCCTGGAACCCTTCGAGCAAAAGCAACTCGAACAATCCCTGCGCATCGCGTAGCGGCGTGCCCCACTCCTGATCGTGGTAAGCCATGTACAGCGGATCTTCGTTGCACCAAAAGCAGCGTGGCATAAGGCTCCAGGGGGTGGAGGTGCGACTGAATCGGGTATACTCCCGCTCTTTAAATCGCAGCCCAAGAAACAGGTGAATTTCGTGAGCCAGCCTACGCCAGCCGTGCGTACCTTCCAAGACTTGATCCTCGCGCTCCAGCAATACTGGGCCGAGCAAGGTTGTGTGGTACTTCAGCCCTACGATATGGAAGTAGGCGCCGGCACTTTCCACACCGCGACATTCCTGCGTGCCATCGGCCCGGAAACCTGGAACGCCGCTTACGTACAGCCAAGCCGCCGTCCGACTGACGGCCGTTACGGCGAAAACCCGAACCGTCTGCAGCACTACTACCAGTTCCAGGTAGTCCTGAAGCCGAACCCGGACAACTTCCAGGAACTGTACCTGGGCTCCCTCAAGCATGTCGGCCTGGATCCGCTGGTCCACGACATCCGCTTCGTCGAAGACAACTGGGAATCGCCGACCCTCGGCGCCTGGGGTCTGGGCTGGGAAGTCTGGCTGAACGGCATGGAAGTGACCCAGTTCACTTACTTCCAACAGGCGGGCGGCATCGAGTGCTACCCGGTGACCGGCGAGATCACCTACGGTCTCGAGCGTCTGGCCATGTACTTGCAGGGCGTGGATTCGGTCTACGACCTGGTCTGGGCTGACGGTCCGTTCGGCAAGGTGACCTACGGCGACGTGTTCCACCAGAACGAAGTGGAGCAGTCCACCTACAACTTCGAACACGCCAACGTCGACAAGCTGTTCGAACTGTTCGATTTCTATGAAAGCGAAGCCAAGCGCCTGATCGAACTCGACCAGCCGCTGCCGTTGCCGAGCTACGAAATGGTCCTGAAGGCCTCGCACACCTTCAACCTGCTGGATGCGCGCCGGGCGATCTCGGTGACTGCGCGTCAGCAATACATTCTGCGCGTGCGCACCCTGGCGCGTTCCGTCGCCCAAGCCTACCTGCTGGCCCGCGCCAAGCTGGGCTTCCCGATGGCAACCCCGGACCTGCGTGACGAAGTACTGGCCAAGCTGGAGGCTGCACAATGAGTGCTCAAGATTTTCTGGTTGAACTGGGCACCGAAGAACTGCCACCCAAAGCCCTGAACACCCTGGCCGAAGCGTTCCTCGCCGGTATCGACAAGGGCCTGCAGGCTGCCGGCCTGAACTACGAAACCAAAACCGTCTACGCCGCACCGCGTCGTCTGGCCGTGCTGATCACCGCGCTGGCCACCCAGCAGCCGGATCGCAGCATCAACCTCGACGGCCCGCCACGTCAGGCCGCGTTCGATGCCGAAGGCAATCCGACTCAAGCGGCACTGGGTTTTGCCAAGAAGTGCGGCGTCGAGCTGAGCGAAATCGACCAGAGCGGTCCGAAACTGCGCTACAGCCAGAACATCGCCGGCAAGCCGACCGCCAGCCTGCTGCCGACCATCGTCGAAGACTCGCTGAATGACCTGCCGATCCCGAAACGCATGCGTTGGGGTGCGCGCAAGGAAGAGTTCGTGCGTCCGACCCAGTGGCTGGTGATGCTGCTCGGCGACCAGGTCATCGACTGCACGATCCTCGCGCAGAAGGCTGGCCGTGAATCCCGTGGCCACCGTTTCCACCACCCGCAAAGCGTGCGCATCGGTTCGCCGTCGAGCTACCTGGCCGACCTGCGTGCCGCTTATGTGCTGGCCGACGCCAACGAACGTCGCGAGATCATCAGCAAGCGCACCGAAGAGCTGGCGACCCGTCAGGAAGGTACCGCGATCGTGCCGCCGGCGCTGCTCGACGAAGTGACCGCGCTGGTCGAATGGCCGGTGCCGCTGGTGTGCTCGTTCGAGGAACGTTTCCTCGACGTGCCGCAGGAAGCGCTGATCACCACCATGCAGGACAACCAGAAGTATTTCTGCCTGCTGGATGCCGACGGCAAGTTGCTGCCACGTTTCATCACCGTGGCCAACATCGAATCCAAAGACCCGCAGCAGATCATCGCCGGTAACGAGAAAGTGGTTCGCCCACGTCTGACCGACGCCGAGTTCTTCTTCAAGCAGGACAAGAAGCAGAAGCTCGAAGCGTTCAACGATCGCCTGCAGAACGTGGTGTTCCAGGAAAAACTCGGCAGTGTCTACGACAAGGCCGAGCGTGTGTCGAAACTGGCGGCCTATATTGCCGCACGCATCGGTGGCAACGCTTCGTGGGCTGCCCGCGCAGGCCTGCTGTCCAAATGCGACCTGGCCACCGAAATGGTCGGCGAGTTCCCGGAGATGCAAGGTGTCGCCGGTTACTACTACGCCCTCAATGACGGCGAGCCGGAAGACGTCGCTCTGGCCCTGAACGAGCAGTACATGCCGCGCGGTGCCGGCGCTGAACTGCCGGCCACCCTGACCGGTGCGGCCGTGGCCATCGCCGACAAGCTCGACACCCTGGTCGGCATCTTCGGCATCGGCATGCTGCCGACCGGCAGCAAAGACCCGTATGCCCTGCGCCGTGCGGCACTGGGCGTGCTGCGGATCCTGATCGAGAAACAACTGGATCTGGACCTCAATGACGCCGTGGCTTTCGCCGTGAATTCCTTCGGCGCCAAGGTCAAGGCTGCCGGCCTGAACGACGCGGTGCTGGAATTCATCTTCGACCGTCTGCGTGCGCGTTACGAAGACGAAGGCGTGGACGTGGCCACCTACCTGTCGGTACGTGCCCTGAAGCCGGGTTCGGCGCTGGACTTCGACCAGCGTGTGCAAGCGGTGCAGGCCTTCCGCAAACTGCCGGAAGCGGCAGCGCTGGCGGCGGTGAACAAGCGTGTGTCGAACCTGCTGAGCAAAGTCGAAGGCTCCGTGCCGACCGACGTTCAGGCCAAGTACTTCGACAACGCCAACGAGTTCTCGCTGTACTCGGCGATCCAGCAGGCGGACCAGGCTGTACAGCCAATGGCCGCGGCGCGTCAGTACAACGAATCGCTGGCACGCCTGGCCGCCCTGCGCGAGCCGGTCGACGCGTTCTTCGACGCGGTGATGGTCAATGCCGAAGACGCCAATGTACGGGCCAACCGTTACGCGCTGCTGGCGCGTCTGCGTGGCCTGTTCCTGGGCGTTGCCGACATTTCGCTGCTGGGTTGAGGGATTGCTGTTGAAACTGCTGATTCTCGATCGGGACGGAGTGATCAATTACGACTCCGACGCTTACATCAAGTCGGTGGAGGAGTGGATTCCGCTGCCCGGCTCGATCGAAGCGATTGCGCAGTTGAGCAAGGCCGGCTGGACGGTGGCGGTCGCCACCAACCAGTCGGGCATTGCTCGCGGCTACTACGACCTCGCCACTCTCGATGCCATGCACGCGCGCCTGCGCGAACTGGTGGCGGAGCAGGGCGGTGAAGTCGGGCTGATCGTGTATTGCCCGCATGGGCCGGACGAGGGTTGCGATTGCCGCAAGCCGAAACCGGGGATGTTGAAAACCATCGCGCAGCATTACAACGTGGCGCTGACGAATGTCTGGTTCGTCGGCGACAGCCTTGGTGACCTGGAGGCCGCCAAAGCCGTCGATTCACAGCCCGTTTTGGTAAAGACCGGGAAAGGCGAAAAGACTCTGGGCAAGACCCTTCCGGTCGGCACCCTGATTTTTGACGATCTGGCGGCGATTGCCGCAGAACTTATCCACAACTAGAGTACTTCTGAAGTTCCTGACCAGGGATTGATCGGGAGTGCGCTTGAACAGTCGGGCATCGCCCGTAACGGTAAACGTCGCCATGTCGATACTGCAGGCCATCAGAATCTTCCTCTTTTACCTGCTGCTGGGCACCACCGCTCTGCTGTGGTGCAGCCTGAGCTTTTTTATCGCGCCCTTTCTGCCGTTCAAGGCGCGCTATCGCTTCATCAACGTGTACTGGTGCCGCTGCGCCTTGTGGTTGACCAAGGTGTTCCTCGGTATCCGTTACGAAGTCAAAGGCGCAGAAAACGTGCCTGACCGGCCCTGCGTGATTCAATCGAACCACCAGAGCACCTGGGAGACGTTTTTTCTCTCCGCTTATTTCTCGCCCTTGAGCCAAGTGCTCAAGCGCGAATTGCTGTATGTGCCGTTCTTCGGCTGGGCCATGGCCATGCTGCGGCCGATCGCCATTGATCGCGACAACCCGAAAGCTGCGCTCAAGCAAGTTGCGGCAAAGGGTGACGAGCTGCTCAAGGACAATGTCTGGGTACTGATCTTCCCTGAAGGCACTCGCGTTCCTCATGGCACCATCGGCAAGTTTTCCCGCAGCGGCAGCGCCCTGGCGGTGAATGCGGCGCTTCCGGTGCTGCCGATTGCGCACAATGCCGGCAAGTTCTGGCCAAAAATCGGCTGGGGCAAAAAACAGGGTGTGATCACCGTGGTCATCGGTGAACCGATGTATGCCGAAGGATCAGGCCCTCGCGCCATCGCCGATCTGAACGACCGGGTACAGGCATGGAATGAGCAGGCCCAAAGGGAAATGGGTTCGTTGCCACCGGCACCACAAGCCCCGGCAGCCAGCGATCAAGTGACTGTCTGATTTTTGTGGATAACCTGTGTACGGTTTGTTGGCAATATTCCGAAAACAGCAATTAACTTACTGATTTTTATATATATTTCTGAAGCTGATAAAACACCGTAAAAGGTGCATAAGTTTTTTTCGGAAGTAAGAAAACCGGCTGATATAGCCGGTTTTTTATGCCTGCTCTTCGGTGATCAACGGCAGTTCAAGGCGGAATGTGGTGCCCTGATCGATTACGCTGATGCATTCGATCCGCCCACCATGGTGATCCACCACGGCTTTGACCATCGACAGCCCCAGCCCTACGCCATCGATGCCCTTGGCCGAGGAAAAACGCCGGTATTGAGTGAACAGATCGGGCAGTTCTTCAGCCGCAATACCTTTGCCCTGATCGGTCAGTTCACAGTGCAGCCAGTCATCGTGGCAACGAATGCGCAACCTGACCACGGACCCGGCCGGGCTGTACTTGATCGCATTTTCCAGCAGATTGAACAGCGCCCGGGTCAGCAGACCCTGGTCCGCCAGCACCAGACGTTCCTGTGATTGTTCATCCATATCGTTCAGCAGCTCGATACACTTTTGCTGGGCAATGGGCAGCGCCTGATCCAGGACGTCCATTACCAGCATCGCAAACAGACTCGGCTGGAACTGATAGGCCTTGGATTCGGCCCGGGCCAGCAGCACGAAACCGTCGGTCAGCTCCAGCGCTCGACGCACCTGGCGTTCAATCTGCTCGAACAGCGGTGAATCCGTGCCGGCCTGATGCCGGTGGACATCGAGCAGGGCAAGGATTGCCGAATGCGGGGCACGCAAGTCATGGGACAGAAAACGCAGCAGCACGCCGCGCTGCTCTTCGGCGGCACGTTCGGCGCTCAGATCGGTAAGGCTCAGCAGCCAGCCAATCGGCGTGTCGCCGTCCACCGGCAACAAGGCTGCACGTTCCAGCCGCAAGCTGCGCTCCTTGTGATCACGAAACTCCACTAGAGGCAGGTCGGACAACAGTGAATGCGACGCTGTGGATAAATCCGGATAGCCAAGGCTCGCCAATCGATCGAGGACGTCATCACCGACCAGATCACTGCCGAACAAGTCACGCGCCTTGCGGTTGCCCAACAGGATCTGACCTTTGGGATCACTGATCAGGGTCGCGACCGGCAGATACTCCAGGCCATCGGCGATAAAGCGACGGGTGTCACGCGTGCGACTCATGGCCTGTTCGAGGGCCATGATCTGGCCTTGCAACCGGTCGCCACTGGCAAATTGTGTGCGTCGACGCTCGGGGAACACCTTCGGTTCATCGTCCAGCCGGGACAACTCCCAGCCGAAGTAGGTCAGCACGACACTCAGACGTCGCCAGTTCCAGATCAGATAACCGAACAGCATGCCCAGCACTGCCGGCGTCGGGGACCACCAACGCTGAACTTCCGCCAGGCCGGCGCTGGTCAGCAGCACGCCGACCATGCCGATCAGCGTGAGCCAGAGCGCCAGACGCGGTCGCCACAGCAATAACCCCAGCACGATGGCCACCAGCACGGTAGACAGCACTGCGCCACTGACAGGCGCCGGATCATGCAGATTGATCTGCGCACGCCAAGACAACAATGCAGTCAGCGGCAACAGCACTAGACTTATCCACACCCACTCGCGCACCAGTTGCCGAAACAGGCGTTGAACCTGACTTTGCACACGGCTTTCGTGGCGGCGTCGGTTAATCATGGAAAACAGGGCAGGGCGGGTTGAATGGTTTCATAGGCGACAGGTCTGAGGACGTGGACCCGAAGAATCATAGCGGCTCACCCCACGGCGTGCCGCTTACTTTCACTGCTTTGGTCGAACCGCCGGTGTCGACCACCCATTACCCAAGCGACAAGGAAACCCGCGTATGCGCGTTGCGATACTGGACGATGAACCCGCCGAACTGCGCCGGGTCGAGCAGACCCTGCAACAAATGGCCGAGGCCGGCGAACAGCCCTGGTCGCTGCACAGTTTCGAACGCGGAGAAGACCTGCTGCGGCAACTGCGCCGGGAAACCTTCGATCTGCTGATCCTCGACTGGCAGCTTCCCGATCTCACCGGCCTGGCGCTACTGCGCTGGACTCGCGAGCACATGGAAGCCCCGCCGGCCGCCATCATGCTCACCAGTCGCGACGGCGAGAGCGATATCGTCCAGGCGTTGAATGCAGGGGCCGACGACTATGTCAGCAAACCGTTCCGTCCCAACGAGTTGAAGGCTCGTGTCACCGCCGTATTGCGCCGGCACAGCCATCAGCGCCCGACGGTGGCCAATGTCCTGCGTTTCAATGATCTGGTATTTGATGACGCTGAATTGACCGTCACGCGCGAAGGCAAGCCGATTATGATGACCGAGCGTGAGTACCGGCTCGCTCACTGTTTATTCAGCAACCTCGGCCGACCACTGTCACGGGACTATCTATACGAAAGGTTCTGGCCCCATGAAGAGATGGCCTCGTCACGGCCACTGGATACCCACATCTATCGCCTGCGCAACAAGCTGGGGCTGACGGCGGATCGGGGTTGGCAGCTGCTGACGATTTATGGGTATGGGTATCGGTTGGAGAGTGTGGCGGCAGGGTAGCGAGTAATTCCGGATCGGAAAACTCACTTTAGTTTCTTGGCTGCGGACTCAACCTCTTGAATGCTGTTCTCCGGAACTGGCAAATCTTCAGGCATGGCTCCGCCGAGCTCTACGATGGTTTCTCTTACCTTTCTACCAACTTCCAGATGGACTTGATTAGCCTGCTTCTTGCCTTGGACGTTATCACGACGCAGCTTGTCCTCAGCCTGTGTTGCGCGGAACAAGTTGGCAGCCAATTCGGTTGATCCCATGTGATCAAGAATTTTCTGACTCTTTTTTAGTCCTTTGCGTTGGTGAATGGCTTTCTGATCAAGGCCGCCATATAGCCCTTGATAACCGTGGTTCTGGAAAATGGCGAAATCCAGGCCGGTTTCAACGCCAGCCTGTTGCGCTGCTTCCACCAGTTGCTTGTTGTGCTCACGTAACTCATTACGCAACAGCAGGCGTTTTTGATCATCCCTCAGCTTCTGAAATGAAGCGTCGTCCGCCAATTCCTGACGTCGGGTCTGAATTGCGAAATAGGTCTGCCCTGCGGCAATAACCGGTTTGATCGGGTCTCCGTTCTGAACAATCAGATAACAGGCATATCGAGAGAGCTGGATATCCTTCACCGATCGCTGGGATCCGGACCCCAGCAAAACCATTTTGGTGACGTCAACGAAATGGTCTGCGATGCGATGACTACTTAGCTCGCAGGCCTGCACTGCTTTACCAATGACATTTTCGAAGTTCCGCCAATCCCTGTATTCCAAGAGAGGCGCAAGCTCTCGGGCGGACCAGAATTCAAAGCCATCTTCCGACTGGTGCTTCAGGTCTTCGAAAGACCGGTGCTGTTCGCTCAAGGTAATTCCTCCGCAGATTGGGGGTGATCTGAATTTCTTCCAATAACCCGGAACAGATTCACACTGACACCTCTCTGGAATCAATGGTGGCTTACAAATGCATACATTGTTGTCGGAAAAAATGTGTCGGTTTAGGGGCGCATTTATCGAACAAAAAAAGCCCGATGAATCAGAGATCCACCGGGCTTGGCATGGCTTCGGTCACATGTGCAAACGGATCAGAAATCCAGGTTGGACACCGCCAGAGCATTGCTCTCGATGAAGTCACGGCGAGGTTCGACCGCATCACCCATCAGGGTGTTGAAGATCTGGTCTGCGCCGATGGCGTCTTCGATGGTGACTTTCAGCATGCGGCGCACGCTTGGGTCCATGGTGGTTTCCCACAGCTGATCCGGGTTCATTTCGCCCAGACCTTTGTATCGCTGGATGGTATGGCGCTTGGTGCTTTCGGCCATCAGCCAGTCCAGGGCTTCCTTGAACTCGGTGACCGCTTTCTTGCGCTCGCCACGCTGGATGTACGCGCCTTCGTCGAGCAGGGTGCTCAGTTGAGCGCCGAGGGTGACAACGGTCTTGTAGTCGTTGCTGCCGAAGAAGTCGCGGTTGAAGGTGACGTAGTTCGACAGGCCGTGGGAGATCAGCTCGACCTCTGGCAGCCACACGCCACGTTCGCGGTCTTCACGCAGGCTGGCCTTGTAGACCAGGCCCGACTTCTCGACGGTGCGCAGACGGACTTCGTACTGGGCCAGCCAGTCTTGCATCTTGGCGTGGTCGCCGAGCATTTCCAGGCTGACGGCCGGCAGGTAGATAAAGTGCTCGGTCAGCTCCTGCGGGTACAGGCGCGACAGACGCTTGAGGGTCTTCATGACCATGCGGAAGTCATTCACCAGACGTTCCAGCGCTTCGCCGGAAATGCCCGGGGCGTCTTCGTTCAGGTGCAGGCTCGCATCTTCCAGGGCCGACTGCGTCATGTACTCTTCCATGGCGTCGTCGTCTTTGATGTATTGCTCTTGCTTGCCCTTCTTGACCTTGTACAGCGGCGGCTGGGCGATGTAGATGTAGCCGCGCTCGATCAGCTCAGGCAACTGACGGAAGAAGAAGGTCAGCAGCAGGGTACGGATGTGCGAACCGTCGACGTCAGCATCGGTCATGATGATGATGTTGTGATAGCGCAGCTTGTCGATGTTGTACTCTTCGCGACCGATACCGCAGCCCAGCGCGGTGATCAGGGTGCCCACTTCCTGGGACGAGATCATCTTGTCGAAACGGGCTTTCTCGACGTTGAGGATCTTGCCCTTCAGCGGCAGGATGGCCTGGGTCTTGCGGTTACGTCCCTGCTTGGCAGAGCCGCCCGCGGAGTCACCTTCCACGAGGTACAGTTCGGACAGCGCCGGGTCTTTTTCCTGGCAGTCGGCGAGCTTGCCCGGCAGACCGGCGATGTCCAGCGCGCCTTTGCGGCGGGTCATCTCACGGGCCTTGCGCGCCGCTTCACGGGCACGGGCGGCGTCGATCATCTTGCCGACGACCAGCTTGGCTTCGTTCGGGTTTTCCAGCAGGAAGTCCGAGAAGTACTTGCCCATTTCCTGTTCGACCGCGGTCTTCACTTCGGAAGACACCAGCTTGTCTTTGGTCTGGGAGCTGAACTTCGGATCCGGCACCTTTACCGAGATGATCGCGGTCAGGCCTTCACGAGCATCGTCCCCGGTGGTGGCGACTTTGTGCTTCTTCGCCAGACCTTCCTGCTCGATGTAGTTGTTCAGGTTACGCGTCAGTGCGGAACGGAAGCCCACCAGGTGGGTACCGCCGTCGCGCTGCGGAATGTTGTTGGTGAAGCACAACAGGTTCTCGTTGAAGCTGTCGTTCCACTGCAGGGCGATTTCCACGCCGATGCCGTCTTCACGCTGGATGTTGAAATGGAACACCTGGTTGACCGCAGTCTTGTTGGTGTTCAGGTATTCAACGAACGCACGCAGGCCGCCTTCGTATTTGAACAGCTCTTCCTTGCCGCTGCGCTCGTCCTTGAGGACGATGCCGACACCGGAGTTGAGGAAGGACAGCTCACGAATACGCTTGGCCAGGATGTCCCAGCTGAAGTGAATGTTCTTGAAGGTTTCCTTGGAAGCCTTGAAGTGAATCTGGGTGCCGGTGGTTTCGCTGTCGCCAACGATCGCCATCGGTGCCTGAGGTACGCCGTGGACGTAGGTCTGTTCCCAGATCTTGCCGCTGCGGCGAACGGTCAGGACCAGCTCTTCGGACAGCGCGTTCACTACCGAAACACCTACACCGTGCAGACCGCCGGATACCTTGTAGGAGTTGTCGTCGAACTTACCGCCGGCGTGGAGGACGGTCATGATGACCTCGGCGGCGGAAACGCCTTCCTCTTTGTGCACGTCTACCGGGATGCCACGGCCGTTGTCTTTGACGGTGATGGACTCATCCGGGTGGATGATGATGCTGATGTCGTCGCAATGGCCGGCGAGGGCTTCGTCGATCGAGTTGTCGACCACCTCGAACACCATGTGATGCAGACCGCTGCCATCGTCGGTGTCACCAATGTACATACCGGGACGTTTGCGCACGGCATCCAGGCCTTTCAGCACTTTAATGCTCGATGAGTCGTACGTATTTTCTTCGCTCAATGCCTTCACTCCCGATGGTCGTGGGTCTGGGTGATACGGCCCTGTTCCACGTGGAACAGAGCGACTGGCGTTTCCGTCTGCCAGCCTTCCCTCAATAATTCGTGATCTACACAGGTGATAAAGACCTGGCAGCGTAAGTCTTCCAGCAAGCGGCACAGCGCGCGACGGTGGCTATCGTCCAGCTCGGACGGCAAGTCATCCACCAGATAAATACACTGGCCGCGTCGGGCCTGGCTCACCAGATGCCCCTGGGCAATACGCAACGCACAGACCACCAGTTTTTGCTGACCCCGGGACAAGATGTCCGCGGCATTGTGCGCGCCCAATCTAAGACGCAAGTCAGCGCGTTGCGGTCCGGCCTGGGTATGCCCCATCTGCTGGTCCCGCTGCAGGGATCCGGCAAGCACGGCACTCAATTCCCGGTCCTTGTCCCAGCCTCGGTAATAGCTGAGCGTCAAACCTTCGAGCTCAACCAGTTCGCTCAAGGTTTGTTCAAAGACTGGTTTCAAGGCTTTGATGTAAGCGCGACGGTATTCATCGATTTCAGCGCTGGCCTGGCACAGTTCCCTGTCCCAAACCGCTTGCGAAACGGCGTCAAGTGTACCATGCCGCAGCCAGGAGTTTCTCTGGCGCAAGGCCTTCTGCAAACGCTGCCAGGTGGCCATGAACCGCGGTTCGACGTGGAACACGCCCCAGTCCAGGAACTGTCGGCGGATCTTCGGCGCACCTTCCAGCAGACGGAAGCTGTCGGGGTTGATCAACTGCAGCGGCAGAATCTCCGCCAGTTGCGCGGCACTGCGGGCATTCTGGCCGTCGATGCGAATCTGGAACTCGCCCTGACGGTCGCGAGATATCCCCAATGCGCTGTGGCCGCCCTCGGCGAGCTCGACCTGACCGAATACGGTACAGGCGAGTTGCTCATACTGGATGACCGGCAACAGCCGGGTGCTACGAAACGAACGGGCAAGCCCCAGCAGATGAATGGCTTCCAGAACACTGGTTTTGCCGCTGCCGTTGGCGCCGTAAAGAATGTTGATTCGGGGGGAAGGGGAGAAGGTCACCGGGTGCAGATTGCGCACCGCGGTGACCGAGACGCGACTTAGCGACATCCAGAGTCAGCTGATTACAGACGCATCGGCATGACAACGTAAGCCGAATCGTCGTTGTCGGACTCTTGCACCAGCGCACTGCTGTTGGAGTCGGACAGGATCAGACGAACCTGCTCGGTGGTCATCACGCCCAGTACGTCGAGCAGATAGCTCACGTTGAAGCCGATTTCCAGGGAGCCGCCGCTGTATTCCACGCCTACTTCTTCTTCCGCTTCTTCCTGCTCCGGGTTGTTCGCCTGGATTTTCAGCTGACCGCTGGCCAGTTGCAGACGAATGCCGCGGTACTTCTCGTTGGACAGAATCGCAGTACGGCTGAACGCTTCGCGCAGCGCCTGGCGGTCGCCCAATACCAGCTTGTCGCCGCCCTTCGGCAGAACGCGCTCGTAGTCAGGGAACTTGCCGTCGACCAGCTTCGAAGTGAAGGTGAATTCGCCGGTGGTCGCACGGATGTGGTGTTGACCCAGTACGATGCTGACGTTGCCGTCCGGCTCGGTGAGCAGACGAGCCAACTCAAGAATACCTTTGCGCGGCACGATCACCTGGTGACGATCCTGCTGACCGATGTCGGCCTGCATCGAGCACATCGCCAGACGGTGACCGTCGGTAGCCACGGCACGAATCACACCGGTGGACACTTCCAGCAACATGCCGTTGAGGTAGTAACGCACGTCCTGCTGGGCCATGGCGAAACTGGTGCGCTCGATCAGGCGACGCAGCTTGCTCTGATCCAGGCTGGTAGTCAGCGAGCCAGGGCCTTCTTCCACCGTCGGGAAGTCATTGGCCGGCAGGGTCGACAGGGTGAAGCGGCTACGGCCGGCCTTCACTACCAGCTTCTGCTCGTCGACCTTGATGTCGATCAGCGCATCGTTCGGCAAGCTCTTGCAGATATCCATCAGCTTGCGCGCGGGCACGGTGATTGAACCTGTTTCAGCCGGCTCTTCGAGTTGCACGCGACCGACCAGCTCGACTTCCAGGTCGGTACCGGTCAGCGACAGTTGCTGGCCATCGACGACCAGCAGCACGTTGGAGAGTACCGGCAAGGTCTGTCGGCGCTCGACGACGCCTGCGACCAGTTGCAGGGGTTTCAACAGGGCTTCGCGTTGAATGGTGAAATGCATGGTCTAGTCCCTTGCCTTAATAAGCTGCGCTGGTGTTCATCAAGTGGTCAGAGTACGCAGCAGGTTCTTGTAGTCCTCGCGGATATCCGCGTCGGATTCCTTAAGTTCGTTGATCTTGCGGCAGGCATGCAACACCGTCGTATGGTCGCGACCGCCAAACACATCACCGATTTCCGGCAGACTGTGGTTGGTCAGTTCCTTGGACAGAGCCATGGCGACCTGACGCGGGCGAGCGACCGAGCGCGAACGGCGCTTGGACAGCAAGTCGGAGATCTTGATCTTGTAGTACTCGGCGACCGTGCGCTGAATGTTATCCACAGAGACCAGTTTGTCCTGCAATGCCAACAGGTCTTTCAGGGATTCGCGAATCAGCTCGATGGTGATGTCGCGGCCCATGAAGTGCGAGTGGGCGATCACGCGTTTCAACGCGCCTTCCAGCTCACGGACGTTGGAACGAATGCGCTGGGCAATGAAGAACGCGGCATCGTGTGGCAACTCGACTTTGGCCTGGTCGGCCTTCTTCATCAAGATGGCCACGCGGGTTTCCAGCTCCGGCGGCTCGACGGCAACCGTCAGGCCCCAGCCGAAGCGGGATTTGAGGCGTTCTTCAAGGCCTTCGATTTCTTTCGGGTAGCGGTCACTGGTGAGAATGACCTGCTGGCCACCTTCAAGCAGGGCGTTGAAGGTGTGGAAAAACTCTTCCTGGGAACGCTCCTTGCGGGCGAAGAACTGAATGTCGTCGATCAGCAGGGCGTCCACCGAACGGTAGAACCGCTTGAACTCGTTGATCGCGTTCAGTTGCAGCGCCTTGACCATGTCGGCCACGAAACGCTCGGAATGCAGGTACACGACCTTGGCATTCGGATTCTTCTTTAACAGATGGTTACCCACCGCGTGCATCAAGTGCGTTTTACCCAGACCGACGCCGCCATAAAGGAAGAGCGGGTTGTAGCCGTGCTTGGGGTTGTCTGCCACTTGCCAGGCCGCCGCACGGGCGAGCTGGTTGGATTTACCTTCGACGAAGTTCTCGAAGGTAAAGGTGCGGTTCAGGTAGCTGGTGTGCTTGAGCGCGCCTTCGACCTGCACGGTGCGCTGTTCGGCACGCACTGGCGCTTGCTGCGAAGCCGCACCGGCCATCGGATCGAAACTGTCACGGGACGGCTCTTCGCTGACTTCCTCGGTTTTCTGCGTCACACGCTTGGCCGGGGTCGGAGCCGGTGCTGGTGCCGGAGCGCTGACGGGTGCGGCATTGGCCTGAGCCAGGGATGCAGCAGCGGCGGCCAACGGTGCATTCGGCGCGGCACGCGGTGCAGAACTGCGCTTGCTGCCTATTAATAAGGAGAGCGACGGCGCCAGGCCGTTGCCATGCTCATCCAGCAGTTCAAGGACGCGCCCCAGGTACTTTTCGTTGACCCAGTCCAGAACAAAACGGTTCGGTGCGTAGACACGCAACTCGTCGCCTTCGGCTTCGACCTGTAATGGACGGATCCAGGTGTTGAATTGTTGGGCTGGCAGCTCTTCGCGCAAAAGCTCCACGCACTGCTGCCAAAGTTCCACTGACACGGAAATCCCCTAAGTTGAAAGCCGGTGAGGCAAAAACAAGCGGCCATTGTAGCGGCGGGGCGTTCACTTATCCACATGCAGGTGGCCCGGTGGACATGATTTATCAATGCCTTATCTGGTGAAAAAGCGACCGACGGTGTGTGAATAAGCTCTGTGGATAACCGTAGCTGAGAGCACTGGACAACTGCGGGCGAAACTCGGTGGACAAGTCCCCTGTGGATAACCTCACTTTCCACACACAGGTTATCCGACAGCGCAGCACAGGCTGAACACTGTTTTCCAGCGTAGTTGTCATTCTCTGTACATCAAGCTCCACAAGGCCTCAGACCAGTTATCCACAGAAGGTGGCGGTCCTAGCTTTTACAAGCTTTACAGAAAAGCTTTAAATAATTCCCTTCTCTATTTTTATGTCTGGCGAACAAGGTTTCGAGCCTGCGGGCACCAGAGATCTATTTATAAGGAAACGTTGGTTGGAAATTGACCTATGGACTTGCTTTCTCTAGAATCCCCGGTCTCTTAAAACGGGGGCCATTCCGGCCCGTTGTGGACGAACCAGGTAACACGACATGAAACGTACTTTCCAACCAAGCACTATCAAACGCGCTCGTACCCACGGTTTCCGTGCTCGCATGGCTACCAAGAACGGTCGTGCCGTACTGTCGCGTCGTCGCGCCAAAGGCCGCGCACGTCTGGCAGTTTGATAATCCGGCACTGGAGGTGAGTCAGGACTTCAGTCGGGAAAAGCGTCTGCTTACTCCCCGGCATTTCAAGGCAGTCTTTGACTCCCCTACCGGCAAGGTTCCGGGGAAAAATCTCCTGCTCCTTGCACGCAACAACGATCTCGATCACCCCCGTCTTGGACTGGTTATCGGGAAAAAGAGCGTAAAGCTTTCCGTTGAGCGCAATCGCCTCAAACGTCTGATGCGCGAATCGTTTCGCCTGCACCAGGATTCACTGGTCGGCTGGGACATCGTTATCGTCGCGCGCAAAGGTTTGGGTGATGTAGAAAACCCCGAATTGATTCAGCATTTCGGCAAACTCTGGAAGCGTCTGGCACGCAACAAGCCGGTACCAGCAGTCAAAACCGAAACTGTAGGGGTAGACAGTCCAGATGCGTAAACTGGCACTCGTTCCGATCCAGTTTTACCGCTACGCCATTAGTCCCCTGATGGCCAGTCACTGTCGTTTCTACCCCAGTTGTTCTTGCTACGCGTATGAAGCCATCGAAAATCATGGCCTTCTGCGCGGTGGCTGGCTGACCTTTCGTCGTTTAGGTCGCTGTCATCCGTGGAATCCCGGTGGTTATGACCCGGTTCCACCTATCCCTACCTCCCGTTCTTCTTCGATGGCCGAGTAATCATGGATATCAAACGCACGATCCTGATCGTCGCCCTGGCAATCGTGTCCTACGTCATGGTTCTTAAATGGAACCAGGACTATGGTCAGGCTGCCCTGCCGACTCAGAATGTTGCTTCCAGTACGACTACATCCGGTTTGCCGGACACCGCCACTGGCAATAACGCTGCAGCCAGTGACGATATTCCGCGCGCCGCAAGCGATACCAGCGCACCTGCCGAAACGCCGGTCGCCGCCAGCAAGGATCTGATCCAGATCAAAACCGACGTGCTCGATCTGTCGATCGATCCACAGGGTGGCGATGTTGCCCAACTGACCTTGCCGCTGTATCCGCGTCGTCAGGATCGTCCGGACGTTCCGTTCCAGCTGTTCGACAACGGCGGCGAGCGTACTTACCTGGCGCAAAGCGGTCTGATCGGCACCAACGGCCCGGACGCCAGCCCGGCCGGTCGTCCGATCTACTCCTCGGAGAAGAAGACTTATCAACTGGCTGACGGTCAGGACCAATTGGTCGTCGACCTGAAGTTCAGCAAGGACGGCGTCAATTACATCAAGCGTTTCACCCTGAAACGTGGCCTGTATGACGTGACCGTCACTTATCTGATCGACAACCAGAGCGCTCAGCCTTGGTCCGGTTCGATGTTTGCCCAGCTGAAACGCGATGCAAGCGCCGATCCTTCGTCGACCACGGCTACCGGCACCGCGACTTACCTGGGCGCTGCCCTGTGGACAAGTTCCGAGCCGTACAAGAAAGTGTCCATGAAAGACATGGACAAAGGTCAGCTCAAGGAAACCGTGACCGGTGGCTGGGTAGCCTGGCTGCAACACTACTTCGTGACTGCATGGGTTGCTCCGAAGGGCGAAAACAACATCGTCCAGACCCGTAAAGACAGCAAAGGCAACTACATCATCGGTTACACCGGTCCTTCGCTGACCGCTGCACCGGGTGCAAAAGTCGAGACCAGCGCTGTTCTGTACGCCGGTCCGAAAAGCCAGGCGGTACTGAAAGAGTTGTCCCCAGGTCTGGAACTGACCGTCGACTACGGCATTCTGTGGTTCATTGCCCAGCCGATCTTCTGGCTGCTGCAACATATCCACGCCATTGTCGGCAACTGGGGCTGGTCGATCATCTTCCTGACCATGCTGATCAAAGGGATTTTCTTCCCGCTGTCGGCCGCCAGCTACAAGTCGATGGCCCGCATGCGCGCCGTGGCTCCGAAACTGGCTGCACTGAAAGAGCAACATGGCGATGACCGGCAGAAAATGTCGCAAGCCATGATGGAGCTGTACAAGAAAGAGAAGATCAATCCGCTGGGTGGCTGCTTGCCGATCCTGGTGCAGATGCCGGTATTCCTTTCCCTGTACTGGGTTCTGCTGGAAAGCGTGGAAATGCGCCAGGCGCCGTTCATGCTGTGGATTACCGACCTGTCGATCAAGGATCCGTTCTTCATCCTGCCGATCATCATGGGCGCGACCATGTTCATCCAGCAGCGTCTGAACCCGACTCCTCCGGATCCGATGCAAGCGAAGGTCATGAAAATGATGCCAATCATCTTCACCTTCTTCTTCCTGTGGTTCCCGGCTGGTCTGGTGCTGTACTGGGTTGTGAACAACTGCCTGTCGATTGCCCAACAGTGGTACATCACGCGTAAGATCGAAGCGGCGACGAAAAAAGCCGAGGCGTAACTTACTCTGTGGATAACACCACTCAAAACGCCCCCTAGTGGGGCGTTTTGCTATCTGCCATTTTTGTCTGGATATCGGTTTATGAGCGCACCTCGTGAAACCATCGCAGCCGTCGCTACCGCCCAGGGTCGTGGCGGCGTGGGCATCGTCAGAATTTCCGGGCCGCTGGCCAGCGTTGCAGCCAAGGCCATCAGCGGCCGCGAGCTGAAACCCCGATTTGCCCACTACGGGCCCTTCTTCAGTGACGATCAACAGGTGCTCGATGAAGGTCTGGCACTGTATTTCCCCGGACCGAACTCGTTCACCGGTGAAGATGTGCTGGAACTGCAGGGCCACGGCGGCCCGATCGTCCTCGACATGTTGCTCAAGCGTTGTCTGGAACTGGGTTGCCGTCTGGCCCGTCCGGGGGAATTCAGCGAACGCGCCTTCCTCAATGACAAACTCGACCTGGCCCAGGCCGAGGCCATTGCCGACCTGATCGAAGCCAGTTCTGCCCAGGCTGCACGCAATGCCTTGCGTTCCTTGCAGGGCGCGTTTTCCCAACGTGTGCATAACCTTACCGAACAACTGATCGGTCTGAGGATTTACGTTGAGGCAGCCATCGATTTCCCGGAAGAAGAGATCGACTTCCTCGCCGATGGCCATGTATTGAGCATGCTCGACAAGGTACGCGACGAGTTATCCACCGTACTGCGTGAAGCCGGGCAGGGTGCGCTGCTGCGTGATGGTATGACGGTGGTGATTGCCGGTCGTCCGAATGCCGGCAAATCCAGCCTGTTGAATGCACTGGCCGGGCGAGAAGCCGCCATCGTGACGGAAATCGCCGGCACGACCCGGGATATCCTGCGTGAACATATCCACATCGATGGCATGCCGCTGCATGTCGTAGACACCGCCGGTTTGCGTGATACCGATGACCATGTGGAAAAGATCGGCGTCGAACGTGCGTTGAAAGCCATTGGCGAAGCCGATCGGGTGCTGTTGGTGGTCGATGCCACCGCACCGGAAGCTGCAGATCCATTCGCGTTATGGCCTGAATTCCTTGAAACCCGACCAGATCCGGCAAAGGTCACCCTGATTCGCAATAAAGCGGATCTCACCGGTGAAGCGATTGCCCTGGAAGTCAGCGACGATGGCCACGTCACCATCAGCCTGAGTGCCAAGGCTGCCGGCGAAGGTCTGGATCTGCTTCGCGATCACCTGAAGGCCTGCATGGGTTACGAGCAGACCTCGGAAAGCAGCTTCAGCGCACGCCGCCGCCACCTGGAAGCACTGCGTCATGCCAGCGCGGCCCTGGAACACGGTCGTGCACAGCTGACTCTGGCGGGTGCCGGTGAACTGTTGGCGGAAGATCTGCGTCAGGCTCAGCAGTCCCTCGGGGAAATTACCGGTGCATTCAGCTCCGATGATCTGCTCGGACGCATCTTTTCCAGCTTCTGCATCGGTAAATAACCCTTCTGTTGTCCACAGACAGGTCCATTCGCGGCCTGTCTGTTTCTCCTCTTCGCATTCATTCCCTTCCAGTGCCGGACAGATTCCCTCTCCCTGAGCGGATTTCCCGTGTCCGCAGCATGCTCATTCATCCGATTTCTGTGGATTAAGCCCTGTGAATAACTGCCGCTGAGGGCAGTTGATAACAGGGTCTGAAAACTGAACATAACTGCCTCTGTGGATAACAGCCCCATTCATCCACAGGCTTACACCGGTTATCCAAGGGCCTCATGGTCACATGGGCACAGGGTTTTGAATCTCTGTACATATTGAAAATAAAGGCCTGTAGCAATCTATCCACAGAAATCACGGGCAGTAAGAATAAGCTTTAAAACAAAGGTTTTATAAATTTCTCTCTTTTTTATTCTTTTAACCGCGAGTTCTCCACAGCTGGTTAAATTTTGTGCAAAGGGTTCTTTAGGAAGGGCGAAGTCCCTATACTTGTCGACCAGGTCCAGAAACCTGATCTCAAACTATTCCTGAATTACCTACTTAAGCAGGCACGAGGTGCGTGGTGGATTTCCCTTCCCGTTTTGAAGTGATCGTCATCGGCGGCGGTCATGCCGGTACCGAGGCAGCACTGGCCTCAGCACGCATGGGTGCAAAAACCCTTCTGCTGACGCACAACGTGGAAACCCTCGGTGCCATGAGTTGCAACCCGGCCATCGGCGGCATTGGTAAAAGTCATCTGGTCAAGGAAATCGACGCCCTCGGCGGCGCGATGGCCATTGCTACCGATCTGGGTGGTATCCAGTTTCGTGTATTGAACAGCCGTAAAGGCCCGGCCGTACGTGCAACCCGTGCACAAGCCGACCGGATTCTTTACAAGGCGGCTGTCCGCGAAATTCTGGAAAACCAGCCGAACCTGTGGATATTTCAACAAGCCGCCGACGACCTGATCGTCGAGCAGGAACAAGTACGCGGCGTCGTCACGCAAATGGGTCTGCGCTTCTTCGCCGATTCCGTTGTGTTGACCACCGGTACGTTCCTGGGCGGACTTATCCACATTGGTTTGCAGAATTTTTCCGGCGGACGCGCCGGTGATCCGCCTTCGATTGCCCTGGCGCACCGTCTGCGTGAACTGCCGCTGCGTGTCGGTCGCCTGAAAACCGGTACTCCACCGCGTATCGACGGCAAGTCTGTGGATTTTTCGGTGATGACCGAACAACCAGGTGATACGCCGATCCCGGTGATGTCGTTCATGGGCAACAAGGAACAACATCCGCGGCAAGTCAGTTGCTGGATCACCCACACCAACGCCCGTACCCACGAAATCATTGCCGCGAACCTCGACCGTTCGCCGATGTATTCCGCTGCTGGCGAGATCGAAGGCATCGGTCCGCGTTATTGCCCGTCGATCGAAGACAAGATTCACCGCTTTGCCGACAAGGAAAGCCATCAGGTGTTCATCGAGCCGGAAGGCCTGACCACCCATGAGCTGTATCCGAACGGGATATCCACAAGCCTGCCGTTCGACGTGCAATTGCAGATTGTGCAATCGATTCGCGGCATGGAAAACGCGCACATCGTGCGTCCGGGTTATGCGATCGAGTACGACTACTTCGACCCGCGCGACCTGAAGTACAGCCTGGAAACCAAAGTCATCGGCGGTCTGTTCTTTGCCGGCCAGATCAACGGCACCACCGGTTACGAAGAAGCCGGCGCCCAGGGTCTGCTTGCCGGGACCAACGCCGCACTGCGTGCGAAAGGCAAAGAAGCCTGGTGCCCGCGTCGAGATGAAGCGTACATCGGGGTATTGGTCGACGACCTGATCACCCTCGGTACCCAAGAGCCGTACCGCATGTTCACGTCCCGTGCCGAGTACCGCCTGATCCTGCGTGAGGACAACGCCGACCTGCGTCTGACCGAAAAAGGTCGCGAACTGGGTCTGGTCGATGACGCGCGTTGGGCGGCGTTCTGCAAGAAGCGCGAAAACATCGAACTCGAAGAGCAGCGCCTGAAGAGCACCTGGGTTCGCCCGGGCACTCCGCAGGGCGATGCGATTGCGGAAAAATTCGGCACGCCACTGACTCACGAATACAACTTGCTCAATCTCTTGAGCCGTCCGGAAATCGACTACGCTGGTCTGGTCGAAGTGACCGGGCAGGGCGCAGAAGATCCACAGGTCGCCGAACAGGTGGAGATCAAGACCAAATACGCCGGTTACATCGACCGTCAACAGGATGAAATCGCCCGTCTGCGTGCAAGCGAAGACACGAAACTGCCTGTGGATATTGATTACACCAACATTTCCGGTCTCTCCAAGGAGATCCAGAGCAAGCTGGGTGCCACGCGTCCCGAGACGCTGGGTCAGGCTTCGCGGATCCCGGGTGTGACCCCGGCAGCGATTTCGCTGTTGATGATTCATTTGAAAAAACGCGGCGCGGGCCGTCAGTTGGAGCAAAGCGCTTGAGTTCTAAGGTCACTTCGCAACACGCCGAAGAGTTATCCACAGGAGCCCGCGAGCTCGGTGTCAACCTCACTGAAACCCAGCACGAACTGCTGCTGGGTTATCTGGCCCTGTTGATCAAATGGAACCAGGCCTACAACCTGACCGCCGTCCGCGATCCGGACGAAATGGTTTCCCGTCATTTGCTCGATAGCCTCAGCGTCATGTCGTTCATCGAAAACGGCCGCTGGTTGGATGTCGGCAGTGGTGGTGGCATGCCGGGGATCCCTCTGGCGATCCTGTATCCCGACTCGCAGGTGACTTGCCTGGACAGCAACGGCAAGAAAACCCGCTTCCTGACTCAGGTCAAACTCGAACTCAAACTGGACAACCTGCAAGTTATCCACAGTCGCGTCGAAGCGTTCCAGCCTGCACAGCCATTCAACGGGATCATTTCCCGGGCATTCAGCAGCATGGAGAACTTCACCAACTGGACTCGCCACCTCGGCGATGCCGATACGCGCTGGCTGGCAATGAAGGGCGTTCATCCGGCCGATGAGCTGGTAGCATTGCCGGCAGACTTCAAACTCGATAGCGAACACGCCCTGGCCGTACCCGGTTGCCAAGGCCAACGCCATCTGCTGATACTGCGCCGCACGGCATGATTGGGAACACAAGCAAGAATGGCTAAGGTATTCGCGATAGCGAACCAGAAGGGTGGTGTGGGCAAGACCACCACCTGCATCAACCTCGCAGCATCCCTGGTCGCGACCAAGCGCCGGGTGCTGTTGATCGATCTCGATCCACAGGGCAACGCCACCATGGGTAGCGGTGTGGATAAACATGGCCTGGAAAACTCGGTCTACGACCTGCTGATCGGCGAATGCGATCTGGCCCAGGCCATGCACTTCTCGGAGCACGGCGGTTATCAACTGCTGCCGGCCAACCGTGACCTGACGGCGGCCGAAGTGGTGCTGCTGGAAATGCAGATGAAGGAAAGCCGTCTGCGCAGCGCGCTGGCGCCGATCCGGGAAAACTACGATTACATTCTGATCGACTGCCCGCCCTCGCTGTCGATGCTCACATTGAACGCACTGGTCGCGGCTGACGGGGTCATTATCCCCATGCAGTGCGAGTACTTTGCGCTCGAAGGTTTGAGCGACCTTGTGGATAACATCAAGCGCATCGCCGAACTGCTGAACCCGAACCTGAAAGTCGAAGGCCTGCTGCGGACTATGTATGACCCGCGTCTGAGCCTGATGAACGATGTATCGGCCCAGCTCAAGGAACACTTCGGCGATCAGCTGTACGACACCGTCATCCCGCGCAACATCCGTCTGGCCGAAGCCCCGAGCTACGGCATGCCGGCGCTGGCCTATGACAAGCAATCCCGTGGCGCGCTGGCCTATCTGGCCCTGGCGGGCGAGATGGTTCGCCGTCAGCGCAAAAATTCACGCATCGCCGCTGCCCAGCCAACTTAAGGAATCCCCATGGCCGTCAAGAAACGAGGTCTCGGACGAGGACTGGATGCACTGCTGAGCGGTCCGACTGTCAGCTCGCTGGAAGAACAGGCGGCGCAGGCTGACAGCCGTGAGTTGCAGCACCTGCCGCTGGACCTGCTGCAACGCGGCAAGTATCAGCCGCGCCGGGACATGGATCCGCAGGCGCTGGAAGAGCTGGCGCAGTCGATCAAGACTCAGGGCGTGATGCAGCCGATCGTGGTTCGCCCGATTGGCGGTGGCCGTTTTGAAATCATCGCCGGTGAGCGCCGCTGGCGTGCCAGCCAGCAGGCCGGGCAGGAAACCATCCCGGCCATGGTCCGTGATGTGCCGGATGAAACCGCGATCGCCATTGCTCTGATCGAGAACATCCAGCGTGAAGACCTGAACCCGATCGAAGAAGCGGTGGCCCTGCAGCGCCTGCAGCAGGAATTCCAGCTCACCCAGCAACAGGTGGCCGAGGCTGTGGGTAAGTCCCGCGTCACGGTGGCCAACCTCTTGCGCCTGATTGCGCTGCCGGAAGTCATCAAGACCATGCTGTCCCACGGCGACCTGGAAATGGGCCATGCCCGTGCATTGCTCGGTCTGCCGGACAATCAGCAGGTTGAAGGGGCGCGACATGTTGTCGCACGCGGCCTCACCGTGCGCCAGACTGAGGCACTGGTTCGCCAGTGGCTGAGTGGCAAACCCGAGCCTGTCGAGCCTGCCAAACCCGACCCGGATATCGCCCGCCTCGAGCAGCGTCTGGCCGAGCGCCTAGGCTCTGCGGTGCAGATCCGCCACGGGAAGAAAGGAAAGGGTCAGTTGGTGATCGGTTACAACTCCCTCGATGAGCTTCAGGGTGTGCTTGCACACATCCGCTGAAACAATTCCTCTTGTAGCGCGCAGTCGGAAATCACTACCTGACAGTTGAATAGGGGCAGAACCGCCCCTATACTCTGCGCGCATTTTGTCGGCACAAATTATGCCAAGTTATTGAATTTCGGCAGCCGACCATTGGAGAGCAATAGTGATGGAAACCCGCAAGCCAAACCGCCTGCCGTTCCATCGCCTGGCGGTTTTTCCGGTGTTGATGGCTCAATTTGTCATTTTGCTCATTGCCGCTTTGGCGCTCTGGCAATGGCACGGAGTCGTTGCCGGATACTCGGGACTTTGCGGAGGCCTGATAGCCTTGCTGCCCAATGTTTATTTCGCTCACAAGGCATTTCGGTTTTCCGGCGCCCGAGCAGCCCAGTCCATCGTCCGGTCTTTCTATGCCGGCGAGGCAGGCAAACTGATTTTGACGGCAGTGCTGTTTGCACTGGTGTTTGCAGGTGTGAAGCCACTGGCGCCGATCGCTGTATTCGGCGCCTTCGTGCTGACTCAGTCGGTCAGCTGGTTCGCTCCCCTGCTGATGAGAACAAGACTTTCGAGACCTTAGGGCGTTTGAGGCAACCATGGCAGAAACAACCGCTTCGGGCTATATCCAGCACCACTTGCAGAACCTGACCTTCGGTCAGCTACCCAACGGCGGCTGGGGCTTTGCCCACTCCGCAGCAGAAGCCAAGGAAATGGGCTTCTGGGCTTTCCACGTCGATACCCTCGGCTGGTCGGTCGCACTGGGTCTGATTTTCGTCATTCTTTTCCGCATGGCGGCCAAGAAGGCGACTTCCGGTCAGCCAGGTGCACTGCAGAACTTCGTTGAAGTCCTGGTCGAATTCGTCGATGGCAGCGTGAAAGACAGCTTCCATGGCCGTAGCCCGGTGATCGCACCGCTGGCACTGACCATCTTCGTCTGGGTGTTCCTGATGAACGCCGTCGACCTGGTACCGGTCGACTGGATTCCTCAGCTGGCCATTCTGATCTCCGGCGACCACCACATCCCGTTCCGTGCCGTGTCGACTACCGACCCGAACGCGACCCTGGGCATGGCGTTCTCGGTTTTCGCACTGATCATTTTCTATAGCATCAAGGTCAAGGGCCTCGGCGGCTTCATCGGCGAGCTGACCCTGCACCCGTTCGGCAGCAAGAACATCTTCGTTCAGGCCCTGCTGATCCCGGTGAACTTCCTGCTGGAATTCGTGACCCTGATCGCCAAACCGATCTCTCTGGCTCTGCGTCTGTTCGGCAACATGTATGCCGGCGAGCTGGTGTTCATCCTGATCGCTGTGATGTTCGGCAGCGGCCTGCTCTGGCTGAGCGGCCTGGGCGTTGTCCTGCAGTGGGCGTGGGCTGTGTTCCACATCCTGATCATCACCCTGCAGGCGTTCATCTTCATGATGCTGACCATCGTCTACCTGTCGATGGCGCACGAAGAAAACCATTAAGACCAGTCTCGACTAGTCTGATGTCCTTCCCGGTAAAACGGGGAGGGGCTCCTCACGGGGCACCATGAAACGATTTGTTTTACCGCTTTAATCTAAAAAACCTAAACCATACGACGTAAAAGTCGGGAGGAAAGATGGAAACTGTAGTTGGTCTAACCGCTATCGCTGTTGCACTGTTGATCGGCCTGGGCGCACTGGGTACCGCAATTGGTTTCGGCCTGCTGGGCGGCAAGTTCCTGGAAGGCGCAGCGCGTCAGCCAGAAATGGTTCCAATGCTGCAAGTTAAAATGTTCATCGTTGCCGGTCTGCTCGACGCCGTAACCATGATCGGTGTTGGTATCGCTCTGTTCTTCACCTTTGCGAACCCGTTCGTTGGTCAAATCGCTGGCTAATCATTCGGACTTTCCGAGTGATTTGGTGTGATGGACAACGTAACTGCGAGGTGTTGGCGTGAACATTAATGCGACCCTGATTGGCCAGTCCGTTGCGTTCCTGATTTTTGTACTGTTCTGCATGAAGTTCGTATGGCCTCCGGTCATCGCAGCTCTGCACGAACGTCAAAAGAAGATCGCTGATGGTCTGGACGCTGCCAGCCGTGCAGCTCGCGACCTGGAGTTGGCCCAAGAGAAAGCGGGTCAGCAACTGCGCGAAGCGAAAGCTCAGGCAGCTGAAATCATCGAGCAAGCCAAGAAACGCGGTAACCAGATTGTCGAAGAGGCCGTTGAAAAGGCCCGTGTCGACGCTGACCGTGTGAAGGTTCAGGCTCAAGCCGAGATCGAACAGGAACTGAACAGTGTCAAAGACAAGCTGCGCGCCCAAGTGGGCTTGCTGGCTGTCGGCGGCGCCGAGAAGATCCTGGGTGCCACAATCGATCAAAACGCGCACGCAGAGCTGGTTAACCAACTGGCTGCTGAAATCTAAGCGAGGGCGATCATGGCAGAACTGACCACGTTGGCCCGACCTTACGCTAAGGCGGCCTTCGAGCACGCTCAGGCCCACCAGCAACTGGCCAATTGGTCAGCCATGCTCGGCCTGGCTGCAGCGGTGTCGCAAGACGACACCATGCAGCGCGTGCTCAAGGCCCCGCGACTGACGAGCGCAGAAAAGGCCGCCACGTTCATTGACGTGTGCGGCGACAAGTTTGATGCCATGGCACAGAACTTCATCAATGTCGTTGCCGAAAACGACCGTCTCCCGCTTCTGCCGGAGATCGCTGCTCTTTTCGACCTGTACAAGGCCGAACAAGAGAAATCGGTAGACGTTGAAGTGACCAGTGCTTTTGCATTGAACCAAGAACAGCAAGACAAACTCGCCAAGGTTCTCAGTGCACGACTCAACCGGGAAGTGCGCCTGCAAGTTGCGGAGGATGCTGCCCTCATAGGTGGTGTCGTTATCCGCGCCGGCGACCTGGTTATCGATGGCTCGATTCGCGGCAAAATCGCGAAACTTGCCGAAGCATTGAAATCTTGAGTTTGAAGGGGCAGCAGAGCAATGCAGCAACTCAATCCTTCCGAAATAAGTGAAATTATCAAGGGCCGCATCGAAAAACTCGATGTGACCTCCCAAGCCCGTAACGAAGGCACTGTCGTCAGCGTATCTGACGGTATCGTGCGGATTCACGGTCTGGCCGACGTCATGTACGGCGAGATGATCGAGTTTCCGGGCGGCGTCTACGGTATGGCCCTCAACCTGGAGCAAGACTCCGTAGGTGCCGTTGTACTGGGCGCATACACGACTCTGGCTGAAGGCATGAGCGCCAAGTGCACCGGCCGCATCCTCGAAGTTCCGGTTGGTAAGGAACTGCTGGGTCGCGTTGTCGACGCACTGGGTAACCCTGTTGACGGCAAAGGTCCACTGGGCAACACCGAGACCGACGCGGTCGAGAAAGTTGCTCCGGGCGTGATCTGGCGTAAGTCGGTAGACCAGCCTGTACAGACTGGCTACAAGGCTGTCGATGCCATGATCCCTGTCGGCCGTGGCCAGCGTGAGCTGATCATCGGTGACCGTCAGATCGGTAAGACCGCTCTGGCGATCGACGCGATCATCAATCAGAAAGACAGCGGCATTTTCTGCGTCTACGTGGCAATCGGTCAGAAGCAATCGACCATTGCCAACGTGGTTCGCAAGCTGGAAGAAAACGGTGCACTGGCTAACACCATCATCGTTGCAGCGAGCGCTTCGGAATCTGCAGCACTGCAGTTCCTGGCTCCGTACTCCGGTTGCACCATGGGCGAATTCTTCCGTGACCGCGGTGAAGACGCGCTGATCGTTTATGACGATCTGTCCAAGCAAGCAGTGGCTTACCGCCAGATTTCCCTGCTGCTGCGCCGTCCACCAGGCCGTGAAGCTTACCCAGGCGACGTGTTCTATCTCCACTCCCGTCTGCTGGAGCGCGCATCCCGCGTTTCGGAAGAGTACGTAGAGAAGTTCACCAACGGCGCAGTGACCGGCAAAACCGGTTCCCTGACCGCACTGCCGATCATCGAAACCCAGGCTGGCGACGTTTCCGCGTTCGTTCCGACCAACGTGATTTCCATCACCGACGGTCAGATCTTCCTGGAATCGGCCATGTTCAACTCGGGCATCCGCCCTGCAGTGAACGCCGGTGTTTCGGTATCCCGTGTGGGTGGTGCCGCTCAGACCAAGATCATCAAGAAGCTGTCCGGTGGTATCCGTACCGCTCTGGCTCAGTATCGTGAACTGGCGGCATTCGCCCAGTTCGCTTCTGACCTGGACGAAGCGACCCGCAAGCAACTTGAGCATGGTCAGCGCGTTACCGAGCTGATGAAGCAGAAGCAATACGCACCTATGTCGATCGCCGACATGGCGCTGTCGCTGTATGCCGCTGAGCGTGGGTTCCTGACTGACATTGAAATCGCCAAGATCGGCAGCTTCGAACAAGCGCTGATTGCTTTCTTCAACCGCGATCACGCCGACTTGATGGCGAAGATCAACGTTAAAGGTGACTTCAATGACGAAATCGACGCTGGCCTGAAAGCCGGTATCGAGAAGTTCAAGGCCACCCAAACCTGGTAAGCCGCAGCGGGAGCCGCAAGGCTCCCGCTTGCTAACCTGATAGGTGTTACATGGCAGGCGCAAAAGAGATTCGCAGTAAGATTGCGAGCATCAAAAGCACGCAAAAAATTACCAGCGCCATGGAAAAAGTGGCGGTCAGCAAAATGCGCAAGGCACAAATGCGTATGGCTGCTAGCCGTCCTTATGCGGAGCGTATCCGCCAGGTAATTGGGCATCTGGCCAACGCCAACCCGGAATACCGCCATCCGTTCATGATCGACCGCGCCATCAAGCGTGTCGGTTATGTCGTGGTGAGCAGTGACCGTGGTCTGTGCGGCGGCTTGAACACCAACCTGTTCAAGGCCCTGGTCAAGGACATGGCGGTAAACCGCGAAAACGGCGTCGAGATTGATCTGTGTGTCGTTGGTAGCAAGGGTGCGGCCTTTTTCCGCAACTTCGGCGGTAACGTCGTTGCAGCTATCAGCCACCTGGGTGAAGAGCCGTCGATCAATGATCTGATCGGCAGCGTCAAGGTGATGCTGGATGCCTATCTGGACGGCCGTATTGACCGCCTGTCCGTGGTATCCAACAAGTTCATCAACACCATGACGCAACAGCCTACCGTGGAGCAGTTGATTCCACTGGTAGCGACCCCGGATCAGGATCTCAAGCACCACTGGGACTACCTCTACGAACCAGACGCCAAAGAGCTGCTTGACGGCTTGATGGTGCGTTACGTGGAGTCGCAGGTGTACCAGGCGGTGGTCGAGAACAACGCGGCCGAACAAGCTGCGCGGATGATCGCGATGAAGAACGCTACCGACAACGCCGGTGATTTGATCAGCGATTTGCAGCTGATCTACAACAAGGCGCGTCAGGCTGCGATCACCCAAGAGATCTCGGAAATCGTCGGCGGCGCTGCCGCGGTTTAACGGTTCAAATATTCAGAGGATCCAGCTATGAGTAGCGGACGTATCGTTCAAATCATCGGCGCCGTTATCGACGTGGAATTTCCACGCGACAGCGTACCGAGCATCTACGACGCCTTGAAGGTTCAAGGCGCCGAAACCACTCTGGAAGTTCAGCAGCAGCTGGGCGACGGCGTGGTTCGTACCATTGCGATGGGCTCCACCGAAGGCTTGAAGCGCGGTCTGGACGTCAACAACACTGGCGCAGCCATCTCCGTACCGGTCGGTAAAGCGACTCTGGGCCGGATCATGGACGTACTGGGCAACCCGATCGACGAAGCTGGCCCGATCGGCGAAGAAGAGCGCTGGGGTATCCACCGCGCCGCTCCTTCCTTCGCGGAACAAGCTGGCGGCAACGAGCTGCTGGAAACCGGCATCAAGGTTATCGACCTGGTTTGCCCGTTCGCCAAGGGCGGTAAAGTCGGTCTGTTCGGTGGTGCCGGTGTAGGCAAGACCGTAAACATGATGGAACTGATCCGTAACATCGCCATCGAGCACAGCGGTTATTCCGTGTTCGCCGGTGTGGGTGAGCGTACTCGTGAGGGTAACGACTTCTACCACGAGATGAAGGACTCCAACGTTCTCGACAAGGTAGCGCTGGTCTACGGTCAGATGAACGAGCCACCGGGAAACCGTCTGCGCGTAGCGCTGACCGGTCTGACCATGGCCGAGAAGTTCCGTGACGAAGGTAACGACGTTCTGCTGTTCGTCGACAACATCTATCGTTACACCCTGGCCGGTACCGAAGTATCCGCACTGCTGGGCCGTATGCCTTCGGCAGTAGGTTACCAGCCGACCCTGGCTGAAGAGATGGGCGTGCTGCAAGAGCGCATCACTTCGACCAAGCAAGGTTCGATTACTTCGATCCAGGCCGTATACGTACCAGCGGACGACTTGACTGACCCGTCGCCAGCGACCACGTTTGCTCACCTGGACGCCACCGTCGTTCTGTCCCGTGACATCGCTTCCCTGGGTATCTACCCGGCGGTAGACCCACTGGACTCGACCTCGCGTCAGCTGGACCCGAACGTGATCGGCAACGATCACTACGAGACCGCTCGCGGCGTTCAGTACGTGCTGCAGCGTTACAAAGAGCTGAAGGACATCATCGCGATCCTGGGTATGGACGAGCTGTCGGAAGCCGACAAGCAGTTGGTAAACCGTGCTCGTAAGATCCAGCGCTTCTTGTCGCAGCCGTTCTTCGTGGCTGAAGTCTTCACCGGTGCTTCGGGTAAATACGTTTCCCTGAAAGACACCATTGCTGGCTTCAAAGGCATCCTCAACGGTGACTACGACCACCTGCCAGAACAAGCGTTCTACATGGTCGGCGGCATCGAAGAAGCGATCGAGAAAGCCAAGAAACTGTAATCCCGGCGCCCGGCAACGGGCGCTCATTTAGGTTGAGGCAATCAGATGGCTATGACAGTCCATTGCGATATCGTCAGCGCGGAAGGAGAAATCTTTTCCGGCCTGGTCGAGATGGTGATTGCGCACGGTGCTCTGGGTGATCTTGGTATCGCTCTGGGTCACGCGCCGCTGATCACGAATCTCAAGCCGGGTCCGATCCGCCTGATCAAGCAAGGCGGGGAAGCCGAGGTGTTCTACATCTCCGGTGGTTTCCTCGAGGTTCAGCCGAACATGGTCAAGGTGCTTGCCGATACCGTGCAACGTGCCGCCGACCTGGATGAAGCTCAGGCTCAGGCAGCTCTCAAGGCTGCCGAAGCTGCTCTGCATGAGAAGAGCGCAGATTTCGACTACGGAGCTGCGTCCGCACGTCTGGCCGAGGCTGCAGCTCAGCTGCGCACCGTCCAGCAGATCCGCAAGAAGTTTGGCGGTTAATCCGTCAGCCACTTGTTGTGCGATTGATAAAAAAGGGTAGCCTCGGCTACCCTTTTTTCTTTTCAGAATTCTACAAACCCGGTCGCAGTTGCTGACCACCCAGGATTGGTAGCCAGTCATGTCTCTTGAAATCGTTATCCTCGCGGCCGGCCAAGGCACCCGCATGCGTTCGGCATTGCCGAAAGTGCTGCACCCGGTAGCCGGCAACTCCATGCTCGGCCATGTTATCCACAGTGCCCGTCAACTCGATCCACAGCGCATTCACGTGGTCATCGGTCATGGCGCCGATGTCGTGCGCGAGCGCCTGGCCGCCGATGATCTCAATTTCGTGTTGCAGGACAAGCAATTGGGCACCGGTCATGCCACCGCCCAGGCTGTGCCGTTCATTACCGCCGACACCGTTCTGATTCTCTACGGTGACGTGCCGTTGATCGAAGTCGAAACCCTGCAGCGCCTGCTCAAGCATGTCGTTCCCGGTCAGATGGGATTGCTCACCGTCGAACTGGACGACCCGACTGGCTACGGCCGCATCGTGCGTGACGCAAGCGGCAAGGTCGCGGCCATTGTCGAGCACAAGGACGCCAGCGAAGCACAACGCGCGATCACCGAAGGCAATACCGGCATTCTCGCCGTGCCTGCCAGCCATCTGGCTGACTGGATGAGCCGCCTGTCGAACAACAACGCCCAAGGTGAGTATTACCTGACCGATGTGATCGAAATGGCGGTCGGTGATGGCCTGGTGGTCGCGACCGAGCAGCCCCACGATCCGATGGAAGTGCAGGGCGCCAACGATCGCAAGCAACTGTCCGAGCTGGAGCGCCACTATCAGTTGCGCGCAGGCCGTCGCTTGATGGCGCAGGGCGTGACTCTGCGTGATCCGGCCCGCTTTGATGTGCGTGGCGAAGTGACCGTCGGTCGCGACGTGCTGATCGACATCAACGTCATTCTCGAAGGTAAAGTGGTCATCGAGGATGACGTGGTGATCGGCCCGAACTGCGTGATCAAGGACAGCACCCTGCGCAAGGGCGTTGTCATCAAGGCCAATACTCATATCGAAGGCGCAGTGCTCGGTGAAGGCAGCGATGCCGGCCCGTTTGCGCGCTTGCGTCCGGGCACCGTACTGGAAGCTCGCGCCCATGTGGGTAACTTCGTCGAACTGAAGAATGCCCGCATGGGGGAAGGCGCCAAGGCCGGACACCTGACTTATCTGGGCGATGCCGAGATCGGTGCCCGTACCAACATCGGCGCCGGCACCATCACCTGCAACTACGATGGCGCCAACAAGTGGAAAACCGTTTTGGGTGAAGACGTGTTCATCGGCTCCAACAACTCGCTGGTGGCGCCTGTGGATATCTCTGCCGGTGCAACTACCGCAGCCGGTTCGACCATCACTCAGAATGTGGATAACGCCCAACTGGCCGTCGGTCGCGCTCGACAGAAGAACATCGATGGCTGGAAGCGGCCGGAGAAAATCCAGAAGAGCTGAGTTATCCACAGCGCTTCAATCAAAAGGATCGCTGCCCTTGGGCAGCGATTTTTTTCATCCCCGGCTTGACGACTTTGCGTCGATAGGTTTTGATTGCTTCCGTTATCTTTCGAATCGAAACTTATCAAGCCATGTCGAAACGCAATACACCCCAACGTCGCCACAACATACTGGCCTTGCTCAACGAGCAGGGCGAAGTCAGTGTTGACGAGCTCGCCAAGCGTTTCGAAACCTCGGAAGTTACGATTCGCAAGGATCTGGCGGCGCTGGAAAGTCATGGTCTGCTGCTGCGCCGTTATGGCGGAGCGATCACCATGCCCCAGGAACTGGTGGCCGATGTCAGTCAGAACGTTTCCAAGTACAAACAGGCGGTTGCCCGCGCTGCGGTCACCCGTATACGCGAGCACGCCCGCATCATCATCGACAGCGGCAGCACCACCGCCGCGATGATTCCCGAGCTTGGCCAGCAGCCGGGGCTGGTGGTGATGACCAACTCCCTGCACGTCGCCAACGCCTTGAGCGAACTCGAACATGAACCTGTCCTGCTCATGACCGGCGGCACCTGGGATCCCCATTCGGAATCCTTTCAGGGCCAGGTCGCCGAGCAGGTACTACGCTCTTACGACTTCGATCAGTTGTTTATCGGTGCCGACGGCATCGATCTGGTGCGTGGAACCACCACCTTCAATGAGTTGCTCGGTTTGAGCCGGGTGATGGCGGAAGTGGCGCGGGAAGTGATCGTGATGGTCGAGGCCGACAAGATCGGCCGCAAGATTCCAAACCTGGAGCTGCCATGGAGCAGCGTCCATACCCTAATCACCGATGATCGCCTGCCGCAGGAGGCACGGGATCAGATTCAGGCTCGCGGTATCAATTTGATTTGCGCGACGGTCAGTCAGGAGAAATAAGCATGTGTGGAATTGTCGGCGCGGTAGCTGAACGTAATATCACCGCCATCCTGGTCGAAGGCCTAAAGCGCCTCGAATACCGGGGTTATGACAGTGCCGGTGTCGCGGTGTACACCAATGACGGCACGCTGGAGCGCACCCGTCGTGTGGGCAAGGTCAGCGAACTGGACGCGGCCCTGGCGGAACACCCGCTGGTTGGCCGCCTCGGCATTGCCCACACCCGTTGGGCAACCCACGGTGCGCCGAGCGAACGTAATGCTCACCCGCATTTTTCCGGCAATGTCGCAGTGGTGCACAACGGCATCATCGAAAACCATGAAGCGCTGCGCGAACAGCTCAAGGCGCAGGGTTACGTGTTCTCTTCTGACACAGACACCGAAGTCATCGCGCACCTGCTGACCGAAAAACTCAAGAACCTGCCGGACCTGACCGACGCGCTGAAGGCAACGGTCAAGGATCTGCATGGCGCTTACGGTCTGGCGGTCATCCACGCGCTGCAGCCGGATCGACTGGTCGCTGCCCGCAGCGGCAGCCCGCTGGTGATCGGCCTGGGTCTGGGCGAGAACTTCCTGGCTTCCGACCAGTTGGCACTGCGTCAGGTCACTGACCGTTTCATGTACCTGGAAGAGGGCGATATCGCCGAGATCCAGCGTGACAAGGTGCAGATCTGGGACGTGACCGGCAAAGCCGTCGAGCGCCAGACCGTGCAATACACCGACGGTGCCGAAGCCGCCGACAAGGGCGAGTTCCGCCACTACATGCTCAAGGAAATCCACGAGCAGCCGTCCGTGGTGCAACGCACGCTGGAAGGTCGTCTCAGCCCGAACCAGGTGCTGGTGCAGGCGTTCGGCCCGCAAGCTGCCGAACTGTTCGCCAAAGTGCGCAACGTACAGATCGTCGCCTGCGGCACCAGTTATCACGCCGGCATGGTTGCCCGTTACTGGCTCGAAGAGCTGGCCGGGATTCCGTGCCAGGTCGAAGTCGCCAGTGAGTTCCGCTACCGCAAGGTGGTGGTACAGCCGGACACGCTGTTCGTCACCATTTCCCAGTCCGGCGAAACCGCCGACACCCTGGCCGCACTGCGCAACGCCAAAGAGCTGGGTTTCCTGGGCAGCCTGGCGATCTGCAACGTCGGCATCAGTTCGCTGGTGCGCGAATCCGACCTGACCCTGCTGACCCAGGCCGGTCGCGAAATTG
Organism: Pseudomonas sp. 91RF; assembly: GCF_003576265.1. NCBI lineage: Bacteria > Pseudomonadati > Pseudomonadota > Gammaproteobacteria > Pseudomonadales > Pseudomonadaceae > Pseudomonas > Pseudomonas sp. 91RF. The sequence continues at coordinate 1,083 of NZ_QWFC01000051.1, read as the reverse complement.
GTGTGGCCTCGACCAAGGCGTTCACCACGCAACTGGTTGGCCTGCTGTTGCTGACTCTGTCTCTGGGCCAGGTGCGCGGCACGCTGGGCAAAGACGTTGAAGCCACGCTGGTCGAAGAACTGCGTCGCCTGCCGACCCGTCTGGGCGAAGCGCTGGCCATGGACAGCACCGTGGAAAAGATCGCCGAACTGTTCGCCGACAAGAACCACACCCTGTTCCTCGGGCGTGGCGCGCAATACCCGGTCGCGATGGAAGGGGCCCTGAAACTCAAGGAAATCTCTTACATCCACGCCGAAGCCTATCCTGCCGGCGAACTGAAGCATGGTCCGCTGGCGCTTGTGGATAACGACATGCCGGTGGTCACCGTTGCGCCGAACAACGAACTGCTGGAGAAGCTAAAGTCCAACCTGCAGGAAGTCCGTGCCCGTGGCGGTGAACTGATCGTGTTCGCTGACGAGAAGGCCGGAATGACCAACGGCGAAGGCACCCACGTGGTGCAGATGCCGCACATCCACGACATCCTGTCGCCGATCCTCTACACCATCCCGCTGCAATTGCTGTCGTACTACGTTGCTGTGCTCAAGGGCACTGACGTGGACCAGCCGCGCAACCTGGCCAAGTCGGTGACGGTGGAATAAGTTATCCACACGCCGCAATAGACGATCACAGCCTGGAGACTCATTGGGTCTCCTGACTGTGGGATGTTTCCCACTTTTTGTTACCGAACACCCCAGCGCGGTGCAATGCCACGCTCCTGTAACAGCCTCTCTGCTTTCAAAAAGCGCCCCTTCGAAAAAAATTCAATCACTCGATGGCCCGTGATTTCGGCCTCCTCAGCGATGTCCGCTGGTTTTGTCGGACAGCTTCTTCATAAGTTGGCCGTTCAATTGCATATGCTTGTATGTACAAGTAAAGACGTATGCATACGAGTTGAAAGAAACCAAGCATCACGTCCACTGATTCGCTTGTCGCGCATTGAAGCGCACAAGCCGCTTGCCCATCGCCAGGGTTGGTTTGAATTGATCGCTGAGGAGTCTTTTTCGTGACTGACGCAAAAACTACTAAATTCCGTGACGTTGAAAT